>JBIKSC010000024.1:0-18407 GCA_044348775.1 Flavobacteriales bacterium
CCTCCGTTTTACCCGATGTTGGAAATGCAATGAGGGCCTTGAGGTATTCATGGAAATCCGGAAATACCTTATTCTTATTCTTCAAGAGTGCGTCGAGCACATTATAGACCTGTTCGCGCTGGCCTTGTGTAAATGCGGATGATTGAAGCCAAACCGGCCCGAATTGGGTTTCGATTATTTCTTTTCCGCGTCCTTGCCGTGCCGATTCGAACAGATCATAAAGCTGCTCTGCACAACCAACTTCTGTGCGGGTGAATTTCTCGAACTTTTGTGAGTATCCTACTGACGCAAAAAGGGTCAGAATAAGTGAGATGAAGAATTTGTTCAATGGCATAGCCCGTAATTCGTTGCAGTAATTTAGGAAACAATGCTAACGATTTTACGAGCTGATTGTGCAAGGCTTGGGTTAAAGTTTTACAAAGGGATATGCACATGTTAAGATGAAAAATGACGGATAAAGGATGATCGATTATCCAATTGAAATGTGGTCTTTGGTGAATGTTTGAAAGCTATATATCATTATGATGTGAACCATGCAGCTTTTCGGCTGTTTAAAGCATTATGAAAACTGCATTTATCATCGTTGCTGTAGTTACCTTGGCTCTTGCTGTCTACAGTTTTAGAAACTATATCTCACCCGAAAAGAAAGCCGCTATGCTAGCACAAACTCCGCAATCATTCCACGAATTGACGTACACTGATATCGATGGCAAAGCTGTTTCGATGTCTCAATACAAGGGTAAATATGTGTTGTGTGTGAATGTGGCGAGTAAGTGCGGTCATACGCCTCAGTATGCAAAGCTGCAAAAACTATATGAAAAGCATCAGGACAAGTTGGTCATTGTTGGCTTTCCTTGTAATCAATTCCTAGGGCAGGAGCCTGGTAGTGAGAATGAAATCGCGGATTTCTGTGAAAAGAATTACGGAGTAACCTTTCCTCTTTCATCTAAACTTGATGTAAAAGGGAGCAAGCAGCATCCTGTATACACTTGGCTAATGAATAAGGCCGCCAATGGAGTCTCGGATGACAAAGTGGAGTGGAACTTCCACAAAGTATTGGTTTCTCCCGAGGGCGTTTGGTTGAAGTCTTTTTCGGCCGGCAGCGACCCAATGGATATCGCGGCAGCGATTCAGTGATCAGTTGCTGGGTACTGGGTAGTAGGTGAAGTTACGGATAATTGGTAATCGTCTTCTTACTGCTCCTCTTACTCTTACTCTTCCGTCACATTACCATGTGACACCTCTCACAGCTTGGTGTGAGTTTTCGTCTTCTCCAAGGCCTTGCAAAAAGACTAGTCTTGTTTCATTAATTCAACTAACATGAAACAGATTATCTATCTTTTTTACGCAATGTTAATATCAACATTGCTTAATGCCCAGAGTATACCCAATGGCGATTTTGAACATTGGACAACTTTCAACTTATTTGAACCTACCGGTTGGTTAAGCTCCAATACGGAAACCATCCACTATAACGATTGGATTACGGTGCAACCTGTAACCGGATATGACGGAACCGGTCAGGCAATACGTATGACTACCGATGGTCAAAATGGTCGTGTGATGCCCGGTTATTTCTCCAATACATCCGGCGATCCACTGATGGGACAAGGAGGCACGGCATACCATCAGATTCCTCATACCCTTAAGGGCTATGCTCGCTATCACACCTTAGGAGCTGATACCGCTTTGTTAGTGATCGCATTTAAGAAGGAAGGTCAACTGATCGGCCTGAAAGTTTTTCCTTTCTTTGGAAATCAAAATGAATTTATTCAATTTGAGTATTTACTGGATGTGAATGAACAGCCCGATTCAGTTGTTTTTGCTGCCGTTTCTAGTGATGTGCGTAATCCGGAAGTAATGATGACAGGAAGTTTTCTGGAATTGGACGATTTGACTTTTGAAGGACGATTTACGTTGCAGCAATTGCCGAATCACGACTTTGAAAACTGGACACACACGCATATCCATCATGCACAGGAATGGAGAGTACAGGGAAGAAATGTCGATAGAACGGAAGAAACCCCTTTTGGTGAGTATGCTGTAAAAATGACTTCTTATACCGACTGGGATGGTCATGTGCATTCTTCCGGCATACAAACGGGATATATGGGAGTCAACGGTGAATGGTTTGGAGGGTTTCCATACGGTCAGCTAAGCGATACGCTAAGAGGTTGGTACAAGTATCTCTCGGAAGGGGCAGATGCAGGTTGTCTTTCGTTGGAAATGCTCAATGGAAATGGCAGCTTGGGTGGGGCATACTACCAGTTTTACCCAACCAACGATTGGACCTATTTCGAAATCCCCATGCATTTGAACCAACAACCCGACACACTTCGGCTGCAGCTTATGTCATCTGCGTATCCGTTCGATGAAGCGACTGCCGGAAGCACGCTATACATCGACAACCTACAGTTAACTTCTCAACCCTTGCTGTTGGAGCGGTATAAAATTGAGTCGCCGGGTAAAGTATATCCAAATCCGGCGGTAGCATTGTTGCATGTTCCGCTGCCAGCGAATTATAAGGGCGACATTCATGTGTTGGTATATGATGAGCAAGGAGCATTGGTACAAACGCACAATGAACATCAACCGGAAAGCATACTTCGATTGCCGCTGGATGGCTTGGCTCCCGGAAGTTATACCTACGAGGTGCACAGTAACGAGTGGCTTTTTGGTGGACGCTTTGTGAAAAACAGATAAGTTCTCTAAAGGGGTGCTGGCAAACCTTTGATGGAAGCAATTGTTTTGGGATTATGCGTGGAGTAAAAAAACAACACCTACCCGAAAAAATCTGTCCGGTTTGTCAGCGCCCTTTTTCTTGGCGCAAGAAGTGGGCTGCTGTTTGGGACGACGTCAAATACTGCAGCGATCGTTGTCGCTCGAATAAAAACGATGTATGAAAGCGCTATTGTTGTTTCCGCACCAACTGTTTCGGCAGGCATTACCAGACGTTGATGGTGGCATATGGTTGGTAGAAGAGCCCTTGTTTTTTCTGCAATACAATTTCCATCCACTGAAGCGAGCCTATCACAGGGCGACAATGAAAGTGTTTGAGGCAGAGCTCAAGATATCCGGAAGAGCAGTTCACTATGTGGAGGTTCACGACCCGACATCCGACGCCAGAAGATTAATAGAGCAGTTGGCATTGCAAGGTGTGAAGGAGGTGCATGTATTCGATGTTGTGGACGATTGGCTAGAACGGAGCATTGTCAGTGCATCTCAAATTGCAGGGGTATCAATTCATTGGCATCACAGTCCGCAGTTCATGGAGTCGAAGAATGAGGTGTTGGATTATTCAGGTGGAAAGAAGCGTTTGTTTCATGCCGACTTTTACAAGAAGCAACGCCTCAAACATGGAATTTTGGTTGATACGTCTGGAGATCCACTCGGTGGCCAGTGGTCGTTCGACGAAGACAACCGTAAGCGATACCCGTCGAAATCGATACCACCGCGAATCGCACAACTTATGGCATCGGTGTATTGGCAGGAGGCAGTTCATTACGTGAAATCGAACTTTGAGAATCCCTATGAATTACCGCTCGGCGAATTTCGTTATCCCATAAATCGTGTCGAAGCGTTTGAATGGTTGGACGACTTTCTCCTTCATCGACTGGAAGATTTTGGTCCGTATGAAGATGCTATCGTCAAAAAGGAAATTGTACTTCACCATAGCGTGCTGACGCCAATGCTCAATGTTGGCTTGATTTCACCGCGCGAGGTCATTGATCGCACACTTCAATTTGCGTCAGCCCATGAGGTTCCGATGAACTCGCTGGAAGGTTTTATTCGGCAGGTGCTCGGATGGCGCGAATACATTCGGATGGTCTACGAATGGAAGGGTAGGATAGAACGCACGCGCAACTATTGGGGATTCAAGCGAAAGATGCCACTTTCGTTTTGGATGGGAACAACGGGCATCGAGCCTTTGGATGACACCATTCGGAAGGTGCGTGAAACAGGGTATTGCCATCACATCGAGCGCCTGATGATTGCCGGCAATTACATGTTACTGAGTGAATTTGATCCGGATGAGGTATATCGATGGTTCATGGAGTTGTTTATCGATTCGTATGACTGGGTCATGGTGCCTAATGTATATGGCATGAGTCAGTTTGCCGATGGCGGGCTGATGGCCACGAAGCCTTATATCAGCGGCAGCAACTACATCATGAAGATGAGTGATTACCCGAAGGGAGCGTGGCAGGCAAAGTGGGACGCCCTTTTCTGGCGTTTTATGGACAAGCATCGTGCTTTCTTTTTGAGGAACCCCCGACTAGGCATGCTGATAAAGATGTACGATAAAATGCCCAAGGAAAGGCAACTGGAAATTTGGCGATTGGCCGAAGAATAGAGCATTGCCGGCATTGATTCTTATTTTCGCTGCATGCAGCAACTGTTTCGTAAGCAAATTATTAGAGCCATTCTTAAAATTACCGGGGCCAGCAACGTTGAAGATCTTTCGTCATACGAAATGGCAAAGGCCTACCGTGAGGTGTACATTAACACACGTGGACACGTGAAAGACCTCGTCTTAATAACAATGGGAGTATTCTCTGCTGCTTTTGGATTCAAGGGTTTCCTTCTTTCCAATCATTTTATTGATGGCGGAGCAACTGGGATTTCGTTGTTACTCTCCATTCTTACTGAATTACCACTGTTCATTTTCATCATCACCTTGAATATCCCCTTTATTATACTTGGTTATCGAATTATGGGGAAACAGTTTGCGGTGAAGACATCACTGGCTATAGCGGCTTTGGCCTTGGTTCTGGCGACGGTTCATTTTCCGGACGTAACACAGGATCCTTTGTTGGTTGCTGTTTTCGGAGGGTTGTTTTTGGGGGCGGGTATCGGTTTCGCCGTGCGCGGTGGAGCCGTTATTGATGGGACTGAAGTGTTGGCCATTTTCCTCAGCCGAAAGTCTGGGATGACCATTGGCGACATCGTAGCTCTAATCAATGTATTCATTTTCTCGATTGCAGCCTATTTCCTGGGCATTGAAGTGGCCTTGTACTCCATGATTACTTACTACGCGGCATCCAAAACGCTCGACTTCCTTATTGAAGGGGTAGAGGAATATATCGGTGTAACTATCGTATCGCCGCATGCCGATGAAATTCGCGAGATGATTATTCAGAAAATGGGAAGAGGCGTTACTGTATATCAAGGTAAACGTGGTTTCGGAAAGACAGGCGAAACAATCGACTCCGATATCATCTACACGGTTATAACGCGACTGGAAATTAATAAGCTAAACACCGAGTTGGCGAAGATTACAACCAACGCATTTGTGGTCATGAACAGCGTGAAAGACACCAGCGGAGGAATGATCAAGAAGCGCCCCCTGCAACACTAGCAAGCAAGTATCGACTTCACTCGTCCATTACTCATTCGCCAGTCACCCAGTCCCTAAAACCTATCACCTATCACCTATTACCTATTACCCGCTGCCAAGCCAATCCCAAACGGATCAACCGACTTACTGGCCACCGGAATGGTTCCGTCTTCAATGAGGGCAACGATGTTTTCAATCCAAACATCTTCGCCGCTCGCATCATAGTCGTCTTTTAGATTTTGACCAAATACACGCGCAACACTTTGCCACATAAAGGCAGAGAATTTTCCTTTCAATTCGCGCAAGAGTTCGTAGCCTGTTTCGCCGGTTTGACGATCTATCAGTTTTACCAAAATGACCCCCTCAGAAATAGTCATGCTGCGCAAATCTTTTTCAAACTGATTCATAAGGTGGTCTTCTGCTTTATCGAGAAGAGCCTTTTGCTGCTTTGGATCTGTTACATGCACACAGAGAGCCTCATAGGTTCGCATTACATCCGATGCAGCTTTGGCGTATGGGTATGTTTTAATGACTTTCTTCTGAAGCTTATCGTAGCGGGCTTTGGCAACACGATTGCCCGTTTGAGCCGACACGTCGATGGGGGAGTGGGTGGCTTTTACAACGGTGTCACCATTTTCGGTGTACCACACGGAGAAGTAATAGTCGGTAATGAGCGTGTCGAGAATGACATAACTGATAGGCTGCGGTTCTGCAGGCGCAATCACGGTTGGTTGGGCCAGCGAACGAGCTCCAAAAAACAAAGCGATTGTTATGCAAAACGTTTTAACCATATGGAATAGACATAACAAGCATACGCCTTTATCGCCCTGTTGTTGCTGTCATAAGGGAGATTTAACAAACCATCGTCATTTCATATCACGCATTTCTTCGGGACCTCTCCCAATTCGAGGTCGAATTTCGTTGCGTATTGGTTGCCATTGGTTTGGATTGATTCTGCATAAAATCAACAGCAGCGAGAGCTGCAGCAGTCATTTCCTCTTCGTTTTCACTTCCGAGTACTTCAGGTGTAAAATACTTCTTCACGAAATGCGTGTCGAAATCTCCGCTCACAAATGCAGGGTGTTGAATTGCCCAACGGCAAAAAGACAAGGTAGTTTGGCAACCTGTTATTTCATACTCATCGATGGCCCTCACCATGCGTGCAATGGCTTCGTTGCGGTCTTTGCCATGCGTGATGAGCTTAGCAATCATGGGGTCGTAGTAAATCGGAATGTCCATGCCTTCTTCAAAACCGTCGTCGACGCGCACACCCGGACCGGTGGGACGTCGGTAGGTAGTAAGTCTTCCGATATCGGGAAGGAAGTTGTTGGTTGGATCTTCCGCATACACGCGTATTTCGAGCGCATGGCCATTGATGTTGAGGTCGTCTTGTGAGAATCGCAGCTTCTCTCCGCGAGCAACGCTGATTTGTTCTTTTACGAGATCGACGCCTGTTATCATTTCCGATACCGGATGTTCCACCTGAAGGCGTGTATTCATCTCGAGGAAATAGTAGTTTCGGTTTTCGTCAACCAGAAACTCTACAGTTCCGGCTCCGGAATAATTGCAGCTTCGTGCTACGTCGCATGCGCTTTTGCCCATGGCTGCGCGCAGCTCGGGAGTAAGTATGGCAGAGGGAGCTTCTTCCACTACTTTCTGGTGTCGGCGCTGAATACTGCATTCACGTTCGAAGAGGTGAACAACGTTGCCATGGTTATCTGCCAATACCTGGATTTCGATATGTCGCGGACCGGCCACATAGCGTTCGATGAATACGGAACCGTCACCAAATGAGCTGATAGCCTCGCTGATTGCGCGCTCCATTTGTTCTCCAAGTTCTTCAATGTTTTCTACGATACGCATTCCTTTGCCACCACCACCGGCGCTGGCCTTGATGAGCACCGGCAGCCCGACTTCCAGCGCAACACGCTTGGCTTCTTCCACATCGCTGACCGCACCTTCGGTTCCCGGAACCATGGGAATATTATACTTCTTAGCTGCGGCTTTAGCGGATAGTTTATCGCCCATCACTTCCATCGCTTCAGGGCTTGGACCGATGAGAGTTATGCCGGCTGCTTTTACCGCACGGGCAAAACCGGCGTTTTCAGATAAAAAACCATAGCCGGGATGAATACCATCCACTCCGAGTTGCTTGCAAACTTCAATGATCTTGTTGCCGAGCAGATAGCTTTGGTTGGATGGCGGCGGACCAATACAAACGGCCTCATCAGCATATCGAACGAATGGTGCATTTCGGTCCGCTTCGCTGAATACAGCAACGGTGGCTATACCCATTTCTTTCGCTGAACGCATAACGCGAAGTGCGATTTCACCGCGGTTGGCTATGAGAATTTTTTTCATGAGGGTGTGGAATGGTGAATATTGGATATCGTTTTAGAACGAGGAATTTAATTGGAATAAAGCTTCAGGGTTTGTTCCAATTCACGTTGAACAAGGGTTGTCAACTTTTTGGGTTTTAGCACTTTCACTTGATGGCCGAAGCTCAGAATTAAATTGATGAGCTCCGTTGTGATAAGGACGTGTAGCCCCAGCGTGATATAGTTTTCATCTTCCTTGATAATCTGCTGAGATGCGTGAATGGGTTGAGTTACCAAGTATTTTCCGGTGGCTGTTTGAAATTGCAATTCAATCTGCTCGGGCTTTTCACTGCGCTCGGTAATTCCTAAGCTATACTTGAAGAAGAGGTCGGGTTCAAAGCCGGCGTCAACCGAGAATTTCTTGATGCCGGTTTCAAGTTTTTCAATCCTCTCTAAACCGTAGGTGCGCATTGCTTTTCGCTCCACGTTGTATGCTATCAGATACCAGCGGTTGTGATATTCCTTCAGCAAATAGGGGTGAAGCTCATATTCATTCAAGAGGTCGTCGCTGAATTTTCGATAGAAAATACGTATGGATTTGCGCGATTTGATGTGTTCGAGTAATGGCGCCAGATGCTCATTACCCAGACTTACCGTCGACTTTTCAAATTGAATGTAACGAGCAAGGGATGAATCATCGGGGTTCGGTGAAATGTTCACTCGATTGATGATCTTGTCGATGGCGCTTTCGTACTGTTTGAAAATGGGAATGCTCCGGAATTGTTCGAGGGTAGCGGTTGCAAAGCGAATGGCTTCCAAATCTTCATCACCAAGAGAGAGTTCAGAAATGGAATAACCTTCCTGCTCATAGAAATATCCTCCGTTTTGCTTACTGAATTTGATGGGCGCATAATATCCCAACTCGTTCTCATTCTTCATCGCCCAAATGTCTTTGTCGATGGTGCTCAGCGAAATGGCGTCGCCACCACTGCCAAATAGCGCGTCTTCACACGCTTGACGCAAATCTTCGCGCGTCGGGTAGGTCTTTCCTTTATTGGTAAGACAGCGATCGATGATGCGATAGCGAAGGAGAGCGTATTTGTTGGCGGGCATGTTCGACCGTGGGTGATGTGCACGGCAAAGATGAGACGCGACTAGGTCGTTTCAGCGGGGTGTTGAAATAAAAAGGTTGGCTTCTCGGTCGACCGATTCAGCGACCTATGTACTGAAATGAAATAGGAGAATGGAGAATGGAGAATGAAGAACTGGCGGCAACAATTCTCCATTCCCCATTCCCCATTCGCCCTTTTACTTTTCGTTCTGCAAATACAACGGCTGCGCCAGCTCATAGAACTTAGTCTTGTTCTTTCGCATCGTCTCTTTGTTCCATTGAACTTCGTTGCGATTAACGGAACAAACCCCATATGGCTTTTCGCTCATTTGCTTGAGTTCAGCATGGTCAACGGCTTTGAATAAATCGATGTCGAGTGGGCATTTAAGCGCACTACCATCTGCAGGGTGCTCCAGGTTTTTGCAATTCAGTTCGTATTTCTTACTGAAATAGCCATCCTTTTCGAACAGCACTTCATAGTTGCCTCCGCTTTTGAGCAGCACGCCATAGAAGCCGCTTTCTTTGGATGAGTTGCTCGAAATGAGTTCTCCGGCGGCATACACATACACCTTCACATCTTTCAACGGCTTTTGCTTGGAGGTCTTAGGCGAAACATCGCCATTTGGGTCAACCAGTACGCCCTCTTCAATGATTCCATAAAACAACATTTGCGCTTTTTGCGCTTGCAGGCCGGCGGTCATAAACGCCAACCATAGCAGGGTGATAATCTTTTTCATCGTGGTTTATTGAGTTTTCAACATGTTATACACATGTTTCGACGAAAAGTTACACGAGGGGCAAATAGGTACTGATTATCAATTGTCGTGATCTCTAATTTTTAGACGAACTTCGTTTTCCGAGTCATCGATATTAACAGAATCGGGTTCGGTCAAGGGTAAATTCTTCATGAAACGACTCAAATCGGGTTGCCCGGCATCAATCCAGGCGGTGTACCAAAAGCTGCCTATGGAAATAACAGCCGACTTCATGCGGCGCTCTATTTGTCCGTCCAGCATATTGCTGTAGGCCCGACTGAAATCTTGAGAGTATACCTTCATATTTACCTGACCGCGGGTTTCGTAGGAATACTTTTTCTCTTCCCCGAAACTAGCTGTCAAGTTGCGCTCAAAATCCAGCACAGAGTCGACAGCTGCAAAACTTTCTTCAATGCGATCCCAGATAAACTGTTGCGGAGCTTTAATGTAATTGGCCTTACCCACGAAGAAATCGTAATCTTCGAAGTAAAGCTCAGGGATGCGGCTTTCCCAAAATCCATGTATGCCGCGTTGACCTGTTTTTTGTCCGTTATAATTGCTCGTGGTATGTAATGGCACGTGAGCATCGCCGATGTAATGACCGATTTCGGCGGAAAGGCGGAGAATACGGTTGATATCCTCGTTGCGAAAAGCAGTGGTGAGTCGCTGTTGAACTAGGTAAACATTCCAGGGAACGATGCCGTGAGCTCTCAGCGTATCTTCTGAAAACTTGGCTACAGCATCATCCCAGCGGCGTGGCACGTTGTCGAATGGATAGGGTTTATCGGCGGTGATGTAACGATCCATGTCAATGTAATGACATTCTGCTTCTCCCTTCACGCTGTAGCGGCGTTTGTCCGGGTCAACCGAGTGGTCGATGAGGTAATCCATGTTCGATTTATAGAAACCGAACAGCGCTTCCGGTAAGGTATAAATCGCTAACTCATTGATTTTCTTATGTCCGAAAAACCCCCAGGTATTGGTGTCGAGCACACAGACATGAGGCTTATAGGCACTGGCGAGCAATGCTATTATTAGTAAAGAAGAATGGAGTAAGCAATTGCGCATCGCCGCTAAGTTAATGCGCCAATGATTCTGCCGTGAGCCATTCTTTAGGCTCATATTGCAATTTAACAAGCGCCCCATTTTCCAGGATAGGTATGCAAGGCACTGTGTTGGCTGTCAGGCAGTATTTCACATCTCGCTGGATGTTCAGTTTGATAAGACGTCTGCGGTGCGACGAGGCTCGGAGAAAACTCCATAAGTGCTGGCGTGCTGAACGATACATGAACTTGGCGGCAACGGTGCTGTCTTCCACGCACTGAAACTTGCGCGACTCGATAAGAATATCGGCAATCGCTCCACCGCAAATGGTGTCTTCCAGATTTACCTTGTCCTTCCAGCCCGAAGCTAAAATGAGCGTGTTCTTATGTTGCTCGGCCAACCACGAGCAAAGAATGTCAAGGTTGTTGAGGCATCCAATTACCACGGTTTTCCGTTCGGAGGCTATTTGAATGGCCTTCGTTCCGTTGGTTGTGGTGAGGACTACTGTCTTGCCTTGCATGGTCGGATCCATGTAGGCATACGGACTGTTACCAAAGTCGAATCCTTCCACCACTCGGCCGTCGCGCTCAGCGCCAACGATGTACCCTTTCTTTTTGTATTCAATAGCTTCATCGACGCTGGAAACGGGAATTATGCTTTCCACACCACAGTGTAAAGCAGTGGTTATCGCGCTAGTAGCTCTTAGTACGTCAATCACCACGACAATATCAAAATCCTCCTGATAGAGGTGGTATTGTCCGGGTGAATAACAGACTTCGACGAGTTTTCGGTTGGTAATAGGTGGCAAGGCGTGAGGATTACGGATTACTGATTACGGATTACGGATTACTGAATTTCGAAGGTTTCGATTAGTAATTTATAATCCTTATTTCGCAATCGATTTTCGCGAAAGTAAGAAAGTTGGAAGAAATACTACTTACTCTTGAATTTCGAAATCGCATTTCGGGTGAAGTCGGAGAGAACAAGTCGACCGCTGATGCCGGCTCGCTCCACGAGAAGCATATCCCAGTTTTCAGTTCCTTGCCAGAAGATCTTCTTCAATTCGGACATGGCCTCCGGATTAGAGCTAACCAATCGTTGTGCGAGTGCGTCGATGGCTTGGTCCATAGCTTCGACAGTGTCGAACACCTCGTTATACAGCCCTTTTTCTTTCGCCCACTGAGCCGTTTGCCATTCGGTGGCATTGATTGCCAGTTGCGACATGGCTGAAAGTCCCATCTTACGCTGAACGGCCGGCCCAACTACAAAGGGGCCGATGCCTACAGCAAGTTCGCTTAGCTTAATAGAAGATTGTGAAGTAGCAAAACAAAAGTCAACACTCGAGGCCAAACCTACACCGCCACCAACTGCTTTATTGTGAATACGGCCAATGATGAGCTTGTTGCTCTTGCGCATGGCGTTGATAACGTGGGCAAATCCGCTGAAAAAACCGGTTCCGCCTTCGAGGTCTTCAATCGCAATAAGCTCATCGAAACTCGCGCCGGCACAGAATGCCTTCTCGCCTTCGCTGCGCAAAAGGATGATAACCGTTGCAGGGTCGTTGCTCACATGCGTGATGGTATCGCCCAACTCACGCAACAAGGCGCCGGGAAGCGAATTGCTTTGCGGGTGAAAGAATGAAACGGTTGCTATACCTCCCTCGGAGGTAACGGTAACTTTTCCGTTGTCCATTTGGCTTAAATAAGATTATCCGCGCTTAGGGATCGGAACGTAATCGCGCTTGGTTGAACCGGTGTACACTTGGCGTGGACGACCAATTGGCTCTCCGTGTTCGATCATTTCCTTCCATTGTGCAATCCAACCCGGCAGACGACCCAATGCGAACATTACCGTAAACATTTCGGTTGGAATGCCGATAGCACGGTAGATGATACCAGAGTAGAAGTCTACGTTCGGATACAGCTTACGCTCGATGAAGTATGGATCTTTCAGAGCCACCTCTTCCAGTTGCTTGGCGATATCGAGCACAGGGTCGTGAATACCCAGACGGTTCAATACATCGTCGCAAGCCTTCTTGATGATTTTTGCGCGTGGATCAAAGTTCTTGTACACACGGTGACCAAAGCCCATCAAACGGAATGAATCGTTTTTGTCTTTGGCCTTGTCAACCCACTTCTGTACATCGCCGCCATCGTTCTTTATGCGCTCGAGCATTTCAATTACAGCTTGGTTGGCACCACCGTGAAGAGGTCCCCACAAGGCTGCAATACCGGCTGAAATAGAAGAGTAGAGGTTCGATTGTGATGAACCTACAATACGCACGGTAGACGTAGAGCAGTTTTGCTCGTGGTCGGCGTGCAATATCAAAAGCTTGTTCAACGCATCATCTACCACCGGGTCAATTTCATAATCGGCAGTTGGCAAAGCGAACATCATATGTAGGAAGTTCTGCGTATAGCTGTAGCTGTTTTTCGGATACATGATCGGGTGACCTACGCTCACCTTGTTGGCCTGCGCAGCCAAGGTTGCCATTTTCGCGATGAGGCGGTGCATGGTCAACTCAATGTCTTTGAACGGACGATTGGGGTTTTGCGACTCCGGGTAGAAGGTCGACATGCTCGCAATCATCGATGACAAAACGCCCATCGGGTGAGCACCTGTCGGATATGCTTCATAAAAGCGCTTCATGTCCTCATGCACCAGCGTATGGTGGCTTATGCTTCGCTGGAAATAATCCAATTCCTTCTGGGTTGGCAGCTCACCATAAATGACGAGATATGCAACTTCCAAGAAAGATGCGTATTCGGAGAGCTGTTCAATTGGATATCCGCGATACCAGAGAATACCGTTGTCGCCATCCAAAAAGGTGATAGCGCTCTTGGTTGATCCGGTATTTTTAAATCCGGTATCAAGGGTAATGTATCCGGTTGTTTCCAGCAGTTTGCTGATGTCGATGGCCTTTTCGTTTTCAGTGCCGATCACCACAGGAAGTTCGTACTCTTTGCCTTCCAGTATCAATTTCGCCTTTTCGCTCATAACGTAAGTGGGGTAGTTTCAAAATTAGCGGCCGCAAGATAGTTAGCCGCCGCGCATAAACAATCAAAAGGATTGTCAGTTCTTGAAAAAAAAGATTTCATACAGGTGTATATGGTTATCAAGCGATAAACCCTAATTCTGAACAATTAACCCCAACTCGTTGTTGTATACGTTATTCATTCCGTCACTACAGGATATGTTGGCAGTTAATTGGGACCAAAACCTCTTTGAGCGCGCACTCAGCGTAAAGCCTCACGATGCAGGCCTTGCGCTGCCGCACTATCATTTGGGTGACTCGCTCCAAGTTGCTTACTCCTACTGCAAGAATATTACTGCAATTCACAGCAAGTCGTTTTATATGGCTTCGGCCTTATTGAGTCCGGAGAAGCGCAATGCGGTAAGAGCGCTGTATGCTTTTTGTCGCACAACCGATGACATTGTCGATAATGCTACCAGTGTAAACGATATCGATTTGCGTGCATGGCGCGATCAAAGTCTGGGTATTTGCCCGCGATTCAATGACCCTGTTTCCATTGCCTGGGCCAATACCCGCCAGCAATACCGTATTCCGGCATGTTATGCTTTGCAGCTTATTGACGGTGTTTCTCGCGATATGCATACCCATCGTTATGCAAACTTCGAAGGGCTCGCTGATTATTGTTATGGTGTAGCCTCAACAGTTGGTCTCATGAGCATGCATATCATTGGTTATTCCCATGAGAAGGCAATACGGTATGCTGTGAAACTTGGCGTAGCCCTGCAACTGACCAATATACTTCGCGATATCGCTGAAGATTATCATAGAGGACGTATATACCTGCCACAAGATGATCTCGATCGTTTTGGAATTACGGAGGCTCATTTTGACAAAGGCATCGTTGATGATGCTTGGATTGCGATGATGAAATTCCAGATAGCGCGCACACGATCTATTTATGAAGAATCGTGGCCTGGTATTGCCATGCTCAATGCCGATGGTCGAATGGCCATAGCAGCTGCGGCAACTTTCTATAAGGGTATTCTAAGTGATATAGAAAAACGCGGATATGATGTTTTCTCTGGCAGGGCGCGTGTTACCAAGTGGGGAAAGTTGAAGCAAATTCCATCTATATGGTACCAATGCAATTTGGCTCCCGACCTCAGTATGATTACTCCCAATTCCATTTAAAATATGAAGAAAGGAAAGAAAGAAATTGTTGTCATTGGCGCCGGATTCGGTGGCCTTTCGGCGGGTATACGACTTGCGGCAGCCGGACACGATGTAACATTATATGACAAGCGAGACAAAGTGGGCGGCCGTGGCTATCAATATGAAATCAATGGTTTCAAGTTCGATGGCGGTCCTACCGTTATGACAGCGCCTTATATGTTTGACGAGCTTTTCGCTCTTGCCGGTAAGAAGCGCGAAGACTATTTCGATTTGATTGCACTCGATCCTTTTTATAGAATCTTCAATGAAAAGGGCGAACCCTATAACTATTACCGAGATCTTGAAATGGCCAAGAAAGAAGTGGCCAAGTTTAGTCCGGGTGATGTAGAAGGTTTTGAGCGATTCGTGAAAAGCACGGAGGAAGTTTTCAAGCGCTTTCATCCGCACACCGAGAAGCCATTCTTGAAAGTGGGCGATATGATGCGCATTATGCCCGACATCATCAAGACAAACACGTACTTGCCGATGTATCATTACGCGGCTCGTTATGTAAAAGACGAGTTCATACGACGTATTTGTTCGTTTCACCCTCTGTTGGTGGGGGGGAACCCATTCGACACGCCATCCATTATGGCACTCATCATTCAATTCGAAAAGGAGTGGGGCGTTCATTATGCCCGAGGTGGAACGGGAGCTGCAGTAGCAGCGCTCGGTAAATTGTTCGTCGAGCTAGGCGGCAAACTGAAACTCAAAACAGAGGTCGAAGAAATTATAATCGAAGAGGGTAGAGCAGCAGGTGTAAAGTTGATGGATGGAACCATTCACAAAACCGATGTCCTTGTGTCGAATTCGGATGTAGCATTTACATACAAGAACCTCATCAAGAAACAGAATCGCCCGAAAAAGGTCGATTTGTACTTCGATAATTTGCAGTATAGTAATTCGCTGGTGGTTATTTACTTCGGAACCAAAAAGCGCTATCTCGACAGCAAACTGGCGCACCACAATATTATACTCGGTAAACGATACAAGGGACTTCTGAAGGATATTTTCAACGCCAAGACATTGCCGGAAGATTTCTCGCTTTACCTGCATATGCCAACGATTACAGACGAAAGCATAGCCCCGGAGGGTTGTGAGTCTTTCTACGTTTTAAGCCTCGTGCCGCACCTGGATGCCAACATTGACTGGAAAACAATTGGGCCGAAGTATAACGAGCGAGTGCTTCAATTCCTGGAAGAAAACTATCTTCCGGACCTGCGCGAAAACATCGTTGCCATGCATTCCATCGATCCGGTTCACTTCAATAAGGATCTGAACAGTCATAAAGGAGCTGCGTTTTCTGTCAAGCCTTCACTAACGCAATCGGGATGGATGCGTCCTCATAACAAATCCTCGTTCTTCGAAGATCTTTATTTCGCAGGTGCAGGGACACATCCCGGGGCAGGGGTTCCGGCGGTAATTGCTAGTGGTAAGATTGCGGCGGAGCTTATCGACCCGGAAGCAGCGAAAACCTGGACGCGCATGGAGACACCAACCTTAGGACAACAAACGAAATCAACATCGCGAGCCGCTGCCGTATTATAATTGACATGCCTGTTAGCACGCACATAACTCCATCCTATATGGAAGGTGGTTTCTTACGGAATAGTAAGGAGTGCGACATCGAGCGATTGCATGTTGAGGGAAGCATACCCGATTGGCTCGAAGGCGAGCTCATTCGCAACGGACCGGGTCAGGTAATGGTCGATAAACCAATGAGGCATTGGTTTGATGGGTTGGCGATGCTTCATCGTTTTCATATCGCTAATGGCAACGTGGGGTACCGCAGTCGATTTATTGATTGTGCCGCGTATCGCTCCGCTCAAAAGGAAGGGCGTATAACGTACTCCGATTTTGCCACGGATCCTTGTCGGACGCTGTTTCAACAGTTGCAGACGATTTTTAATCCGGATCCGAAAATAACAGACAGCGCCAAAGTGAACGTGGGGCAAATAGGTGAGAAGACCTTCGCATGGGGCGAGCCGCTCATGCAGATTCAGTTTGACCCTGAAACGCTCGAATCTATTGGAGTCTACAACTATGGAAAGTATGGCGGAAATCGCATGACCACAGCTCATCCAATTGTCGATAAAACGGAAGCATACAACCTCGTGGTGCAATACGGTCCAATCAACTTCTATAAGATTTATGAAATAAGTGGTGAGGCTCGTGAAATAGCCTCAGTGCCTGTGCAAATGCCTGGCTATATGCACAGCTTCGGCATGAGTGAGAACTACTTCATCATTGCGGAGTATCCGCTGGTGGTGCAGTCTATCATGCTGCTATTTCGTGCCAAACCCTTCATCGAAAATTTCCATTGGAAACCGGGCATGGGTAGTCGTTTTATTATAATCGATCGAAAAACGGGTAAGCGTGTTTCGACCATCAAGGTGCCGTCGTTCTTCAGTTTTCACCATGTTTTTGCAATCGAAAAGGATGGGCTCCTCGAGGTTGATTTATGCGCCTACGAAAATGCCGATATCATTCAGCATTATTATAAAGATCGATTGGCGAACCCACGACTCCCTCTGCCGAAGGGAGCCATGTGGCGATATACACTTGATGTTGCAGGTAAAAGGTGCGTTGGAAGAACGGAGTTGGCTAATGTTTGTTTGGAACTACCCGTCACCAATCGACAATTTGCCAACACCCATGGTGCATATCGTTATGTATATGGTTGCGGCGTAAACTCACAGCATACACATGAGTTCTATAATCAAATTGTGAAGATCGATATTGCGAATGGTAGCAGCACGAACTGGTATAAAGAAGGGCATTTTCCCGGTGAACCCGTATTTGTGCCGTCGCCGGATCCAAAAGCAGAGGATGATGGATTGCTTCTCTCTGTAGTCCTTGATACGCATTCAAATACCTCGTATTTAATAATCCTGAATGCATCGAATCTTGGTCAGGTAGCGAAGGCAGCATTGCCACATAGCATTCTATTTGGATATCACGGAACTTTTATACATCAAAATTGAATCATGAAGAAAACACTCTATATCATAGCTATCCTTTCTCCGATTTTACTCGGTTTTCGCACGCCGCCTGCAGGTGGTGTTTCCATTAAAATCAAAGGAATTGAAGGAAACAATGGGCAATTGGCATTGCTTATTTTCAATGGTGCAACCGGCTTTCCTTCCGATCATACAAAAGCCATGAAGCAAGCCATGGTGCCTATTACGGGCAGCACGGTGGTGTATACGTTTTCCGATTTACCGGCCGGTACTTATGCGGTTACGGTCATGCACGACGAGAATAAAAACAACACGCTCGATACAAACATGTTTGGTATTCCCGAAGAAGGCATAGGCGTTTCCAATGATGCGCTCAGCATGTTCGGTCCGCCGGCGTTCAAGGAATGTGCTTTTTCTCACAATGGAAATACAACGAGCATTGAGATAACGCTGGATTATTGATGAAGTATTGGTTCTTACTGATTGGTTGCCTGAATGGACTGTTGAGTTATGCCCAGCAGCCATGCTTCATAGTGGGACAATGCCGCGATGCCAACACACGTGAGCCGCTCGAGTTTGTGCAGGTTGTGTTGGGTGAGGGTGCATCCCATACTGCTACCGACAGCCGCGGTGAGTTTCGAATGCAGGCCGCTATTGGCAGTTATTCCCTCAAGGCAAGCATACTTGGTTATGAG
>JBIKSC010000183.1:0-5304 GCA_044348775.1 Flavobacteriales bacterium
TGGCTACTGATATTCGACCCCTTCGGGGTCGGGAGCGACTTGTACTCATGGCCATCGCTATGACAGACAAAGAGAAGGCCTTACGCCTTGGCACACCATCAACGCGCTAAAAACAACGCCGCCACCGCACTTAGTAATTCGTCATTACTACTTCGGCTCAATCGCCACTATTCTTTACCTTCGCTCAAAACATAATCGCCATGCGCTTCTTGCTGCTCATCGTTTTCACCGTGCTTCATCTTTTCGTTAATGCCCAAGCCCCTGCGCTCATTCCCTACCAGGCCATTGCACGCAACGCCGCCGGCGAACCGCTAGCGAGCAGTACGCTGAATGCGCGTTTTACGATACACGATGGAACGGCGACAGGAACGAATGTGTGGCAGGAACTGCAAACGGTGAGCACAACGGCTCTCGGTTTGTTTACAGTGCAGCTCGGAAGCAGTGTGCCGCTCACATCGGTGAACTGGGCCAATGGCAGCAAGTTCATGCAAGTGGAAATTGATTTAGGAAGTGGCTTTGTTGATATTGGCACACAGCAATTATTGAGTGTGCCTTATGCATTGCATGCCGGAAGTGTGCATCTCAACGTGAGTGCAACAGGCGATACACTTTTTGTGGGGGATGGAAGTTTTGTGATTGTTCCAGGTATCAGCGAGGCGAATAGCTTTACCACAGGAACGACGCTCCACACCTGCGGCGCACCCAATGTACACAACCCCGATCTTACCTACGGCAGCATGACCGACCAAGAAGGTAATGTCTATAAGACAATTGTGATTGGTACACAAGAGTGGATGGCCGAGAACTTGAACACGAGTATTTACCGCAATGGCGATGCGATACCGACAGGATTGTCCAACGCCGATTGGCAGAACACGATTAATACGCAGCAAGGCGCCTGGGCCTATTACAACGCCGACGCGAGCTATGCCTGCCCTTACGGTAAGCTCTACAACTGGTATGCGTGTGTTGATACCAGACAGCTTTGCCCGGTAGGCTGGCACGTGCCCACCGATGCTGAATGGAGCGTTTTAACCAGCTATCTCGGTGGTGTTGCAGGCGGTAAAATGAAAACAACGGGTACTATTGAAGCAGCAACGGGTTTATGGTCTACGCCAAACACAGGTGCCACCAACAGCAGTGGCTTTTCTGGGGCTCCGGGGGGCGATCGCTTCAACGTTGGAGATTACAGCGGCATTGGCAGCCAAGCTAATTGGTGGAGTTCCTCCGAGGTCGGTGCAGACAGCGCGTGGAGTCTCTTCGTTGGTTACGGCGATAGCAATGTTTGGCGTTTCACCAAATTTAAGCAGGACGGTTTTTCGGTTCGTTGTCTGAGGGATTGAGTCTGGGCCTCGATTACGCTCGGTCATCGGCTCGGCTGCCAATGAGGCTAGGTTCTTTGCTTCTGGCTTAGGTGCGGTGTGCCCAAGCAGGTGGTGCTTGTGGCGCGCACAACCCATCCCCCGGCCCCTTCCCAAAAGGAAGGGGAGCACCTTCGCGCTAATTGCATGCTTCAAGAAATAACGTTCAATTTCTGACCTTCGCTTTTGAAATGCGTAACAACCGCGCGAAGGACATTCCCCTTCCCCTCGGGAAGGGGCTAGGGGATGGGTTCTAAGCCCATCACCTCACACGAGCCTCGGCACCCCCGACACCCGCGAAAAGCAGCGCCTCGACCAAACCAGGTCCCTCGAACCCAGCCTCGCCCTTTGCAATTCCCCTCATCCCGCCCTATCTTCGCGTCCCCAAAAAAAAGAGCGCTATGATGATTACCATTACGCTTCCCGACGGTTCGAAGCGGGAAGTTGAAAAAGGCACAACTGCCATGCAGGTCGCACAGTCGATCAGCGAAGGTCTTGCCCGCAACGTGTTGAGTGCAGAAGTAAATGGCGAAGTCATCGATGCTACGCGCCCAATCGAAGCGGATGCAACGCTGAAGTTGTATACCTGGAACGATGACGCGGGTAAAAGCACCCTGTGGCACTCATCGGCTCACTTGATGGCCGAAGCGCTCGAGTCACACTACCCGGGCATCAAGCTGGCCATTGGTCCGCCCATCGAAAACGGTTTTTACTACGATGTGGACTTCGGTGATACTGAATTCTCACAAGCCGATTTCGCCAAGGTCGAAAAGACCATGCTCGAGTTGGCACGTCAGAAGAACGAATACCTGCGCAAAGAAGTTTCGAAGGCCGATGCCATTCAATTCTTCCGCGAGAAGGGCGATCAATACAAACTTGAACTCATCGACGGACTGGAAGACGGTCAAATCACCTTCTACACGCAAGGTAATTTCACCGACTTGTGCCGCGGGCCGCATATTCCCAATACCGGTTTCATCAAGGCGGCTAAGCTGCTTAACGTGGCCGGTGCCTACTGGCGCGGCGATGAGAAAAACAAGATGCTTACGCGTGTGTATGCCATCACCTTCCCGAAGCAGTCGGAACTTGAAGACTATTTGAAGTTGTTGGAGGAAGCCCGCAAGCGCGATCACCGCAAACTCGGAAAAGAACTCGGACTGTTTGCCTTCTCTCAAAAGGTTGGTAGCGGTCTTCCGCTGTGGTTGCCGAAAGGTACCGACCTGCGCATGCGCCTCACGGCATTCCTCACCGAAGCACAAAAGAAAATGGGCTATTTGCAAGTAATCACTCCGCACATTGGCTCCAAGGAACTATACGAAACCAGCGGACACTGGGAGAAATACGGTAAGGATAGCTTCCAGCCCATCAGCACTCCTCAAGAGGGTGAGATGTATATGCTGAAGCCCATGAACTGCCCCCACCACTGCGAAATTTTCAAGACTGAACCACGCTCATATCGTGACCTGCCGTTGCGTCTAGCTGAGTTTGGAACGGTATACCGCTACGAACAAACGGGAGAGCTGCATGGTCTCACCCGCGTGCGTGGATTCACTCAAGACGATGCGCACATTTTCTGCACCGTCGATCAGATGAAGGAAGAAGTAGGGAAGGTGATCGACCTGGTACTCTACATCTTCAAAACATTGGATTTCCCGGACTTCCTTGCTCAGGTTTCCTTGCGCGATCCGAACAATCCGTCGAAGTACATCGGTTCCGACGCCAACTGGGAAGCTGCCGAGCGCGGCATCCAGGAAGTGGCAAAGGAAAAGGGACTCAAGACGGTGGTGGAATACGGCGAGGCCGCCTTCTACGGCCCTAAGCTCGACTTTATGGTGCGCGATGCCATTGGTCGCCGCTGGCAGTTGGGTACCGTTCAGGTCGACTATAACTTGCCGGAGCGTTTTGAATTAGAATATACAGGTGCTGATAATCAGAAGCATAGGCCTGTAATGATTCACCGCGCGCCGTTCGGTTCGATGGAGCGCTTTGTGGCGATTCTCATTGAGCACTGCGCCGGACAGTTCCCGCTGTGGCTCACACCGGAGCAAGTGAAAATCCTCCCCGTGTCAGAAAAATATAATGATTACGCTCAGAGTGTAGCAAAATCGTTAATTTCTTACGATATTCGCGCCCTCGTTGACGAAAGGAACGAGAAGGTTGGGAAGAAAATCCGCGATGCGGAAATGGAAAAAGTGCCTTACATGTTGGTAGTTGGTGAGGAAGAACAAGGTGCAGGAACCGTTTCAGCGCGTAAGAAGGGAGAAGGTGATATTGGTTCTTTGACCATTGCCGATTTCGCCAACAAAGTGAACGACGAAGTAAAAGCCATGCTGTCAGCACAGTAAGGCGTTGATATAAGTAAAACGTAAAACAGGAGGAGCCATTAACGCACCGCAAAACAGGGCTATGAGAGGTCGCAGATCACTCGAACCCGAGCACAAGCTAAACGAAAAAATCACCGCTGCAGAAGTGCGCTTAGTAGGTGAGAACATTGAACAGGGCGTCTATTCGCGCGCTGAAGCAATTCGTATGGCGCAGGACATGGAGCTCGATTTGATCGAGATTTCCGGAAATGCGGTTCCACCTGTTTGTCGCATCTACGATTACAGAAAATTTCTGTATGACCAGAAGAAGAAGATGAAGGAGATTAAGGCCAAGCAAACGAATGTGACTACCAAGGAAATTCGTTTCGGCCCTAATACCGACGATCACGATTTCGACTTCAAACTCAAGCACGCCAAAGCGTTCTTGCAAGAGGGAGCGAAAGTGAGGGCCTATGTGCATTTCAAAGGCCGCTCAATCGTGTACAAGGATCGCGGTGAAATTTTATTGACGCGTTTCATTCAGGAACTCATGGAATACGGTCTTCCTGAACAAATGCCCAAGCTCGACGGAAAGCGGATGTTCATCATCATCAATCCGAAGAAAAAATAACAACGGAAGTAATTTTTAATAATCAATACAATGCCTAAATCAAAAACCAAGTCCGGCGCGAAGAAGCGATTCAAGCTCACCGGCACAGGAAAGATTAAGCACAAGAAGGCGTTCAAGAGACACATCCTCACCAAGAAGGAAACATCGCGCAAGCGTGCCCTTGGTAACGATGCTATCGTGCACCCCGCTGATGCTAAATCAATCAGGAGACAATTGCTCGTCCCAACCGCTTAATCCCGGTAAAACAGAGCAGGTAAGTTTAACCCGACAATTGGTCTTAAGAGCAGCGTAATAACTGCCGCCAACGTCAAAAAACAACAACACTATGCCACGCAGTAAAAATGCAGTAGCCTCCAGAGCCAGGAGAAGAAAAGTCTTAAAGATGGCTAAAGGGTATTTCGGTTCACGTAAAAACGTATGGACCGTTGCCAAAAACGCAGTAGAAAAAGCATTGACCTACGCCTATATAGGTCGTAAACAGAAGAAGCGCAACTTCCGTTCATTGTGGATTGCTCGTATCAACGCAGGTGTACGTCCGTATGGATTGTCATACTCTGAGTTCATGGGTAAGGTTCACAAGAATGGTATTGAACTCAACCGTAAGGTGCTTGCCGACTTGGCAATGAACCACCCGGAGGCGTTCAAAGCAGTTGTAGACAAAGTGAAATAAGGTATAACGCCCCTCACGATATCAGAAAGCGCACTTCGGTGCGCTTTTTTTATATTATTCAGAAATGCAATGAGTCGCTAACCCGCTTCAGCGCGCGGCTTTGACTACATTTGTCTCAACCCAAAAAACGCGTTCTATGAAGTCGGCAGTCGTTCAAGCTTTTTGTTTTTCGTATGTCTTCATGCTTTCAATCATGGCGTATGCACAACCCGTGAGCGGTGTGCAAACAAATGATCAGTTTCCTGAAAAGGCGGTCTGGATGAACATCGATCACAAACTGGTGATGGATAATCTGAAGGAGAAGATCGCCATACTCGTCATCAGCGATGAACGCAGTGT
>JBIKSC010000184.1:0-5293 GCA_044348775.1 Flavobacteriales bacterium
GCAACGTTTCGACGGTTGAATTGTCTTAAAATACATACCTTTGGGTCCAGTGCTGGACTATCTGAAAACCCTCGAATCATGAGATTTCTCGGGATTTTTTTGTTATTAATCTTATTCAACCTCCGCTCGTTTGAAGCCGGAGCGCAGCTATCTGCCGAGGGCACGTCCTTTTGGCTTGGCTTCATGGCCAATGCTACTGATGGTCCGGACGATGAACTACTGGTAACCGTTTCCTCACAGCACGCAACTTCAGGAGTTATTGAAATACCGGGTCAAGGCTGGAGCCAGAATTTTTATGTAGATGCACAGTCAAGCATAGAGATTTCAGTGCCGGATAATCTCGCAGAAATTGTAACCGATCAGTTTATTGAAAGCAGAGCCGTGCACATTGAATGTGCTCAACCGGTGACGGTTCAGGCTTCAAACTACGCCCAAAGCAGTGCAGATGCAACACGGATTCTTCCCGAAGCTCTCATTGGCACGAAGTATATCGCGGCTTCCTATCAGGGTCTGGCTGATAATGGTTCTGAATTGCTTATTGTCGCAACCCAAGATGGAACCGAAATGCAGATTATACCTGCAACTACGACCAGTGCGGGAAATACAGCAGGTGTTCCTTTCACATTGCAACTCGATCGCGGCGAGTGTTATCGCATTGAGGCTTCCGGTGCGAATGATTTATCGGGCACTCAGATTGTCGCCACTGCCGCAAGTGGAAAGTGTCGTCCATTTGCTGTTTTTGCAGGTGCCGGCTGTGCTAATGTGCCGGCTAACTGTTTTTTGGCTTGTGATCACCTGTATGAACAAATGTATGATCTGGAAAAGTGGGGCAATCGCTATGTTGTTACCCCTTTTGGTTTTGATGTAAGCTCTGATTATGCCTCCATTTCTGAACCTCGCTATTCCTATCGAATTATCGCTGCACAGAATGGGACGGCTGTAACTATTGATAACGTTAATGCTGTTGCCCTGCAGGCTGGAGAGTTTGTTGAGTTTAATGACGAATCTGACTCCCATTGTATCGTTTCCAACCAGCCCATTTCGGTTATCCAGTACATGCAGGGTATCTCATGCGGCGGTAATGGTGATCCTGCTATGGTGGTGCTCGACCCAGTGAACAATAGCATTTCAAATGCTCTGTTACATATCGAAGCATCATCGGTCCTCAATGCACATTTTGTAAATCTGGTTGTCACACCTGCGGCTCTTGGTACATGCAGATTGGACGGGGTTTTAGTTCCCGTAGGTCAGTTTTCGGCTATTGGAGCTTGCGATGAATATTGGACGTGTGTTCTAGAGCTGAGTGCAGGCAACCACACCATTGAGTGTGCCTCCGGTTTTTCAGGTATTGTGTATGGTATTGCCGATGCGGGTAACATTACCACGAGCTATTTGTCGAGCCTGGCTGTAGATGTTACGCAGCAGCCTATTAATTGGCAACAAACTATTTGTTCGTCAGCCGATGTTCAATTGCAGGTCCCGATGAATTACAGCTCTCCACAGTGGTATTACGCGAATGAACCGACATCACTTTTATCTACAGATATGAGCTTCGCTATTGCCGCTCCAATTCAGAATGCAGCATATGAGCTGCGGGCGGTTGATGAGCTTTCAGGTTGTGTCGACACATTTTTCTATAGCGTTGAATCACCGGATCCCATTCCGGTTGTTATTATGCAGGATCAGGCAAGTGTATGTTCATTTGAATCCGTAACTCTATCTGCTGTCACTAACCAGCCGTATGCGGTATATAACTATGTATGGAGTCCGCAAGGCGAATTGGTTAACAATGATCCTTCGAGAATTGCGGTACAAGCCGAGGAAAATGTTGACTATTCGGTTACGCTTTCCACACCGTCAGGTTGCGCATCAACAACAGTTTCAACAACAGTAGTCATAACACAGGGAGATGTTGCACGCTTTGAAATGGTTGATGATACTCATGCAATTTGTGCAGGTGAATCGGTCGATCTGGAGGTTGAGATCGAGCGAGTAATATGGCGCGACAATTTTGACCCTGCCATATCCTGGGGAGATTGGGAGGCAATCAATGGCGGAGATGAAAGCAATGTGTGTGGCACGGTAACAGGAAACGGTCTTTATTTCAGTGGACTATCACCCAGAGAGGCCATTACTCAACCGCTCGATTTGAGTGGTGGCGGCACAGTGTATTTCTCATTGAAAATCGCGAACGGAAGCGCGCCATGTGACGATGCAGAACCAGGAGATAATGTCGTTCTCTCATACTCCGTTGCAGGGGGAGCTTGGATAGCACTGCAGACGTTTTATGAATCTGCTTACCCTGATTTTGCAAACATTGAAGTGCCTTTGCCGGCTGCAGCGAGCAATCCAAATACACGCCTTCGTTGGAGACAAAGTGGCTCTTACACAAATAATCAGGATGTATGGGTGCTAGAAAACGCCTATGTAGGTCAATTGGCCACTGCTTCTTTTAATTGTGCCTGGACTCCACAGGCGGGTTTGTCGTCTACTTCGGGCACTCAGGTTCAGGCTTCGCCTGATGTGACGACTTGGTATCAAGTTACCACCATTGATCCTTCAACCGGTTGTGACTATATCGACTCAGTCCAGGTCGAGGTGGGTCAACCATTTGATGTGGATACCCCTGAGGATATTGTTATATGCTATCCTCAAGATGTTTTTCTTACAGCAACACCAAGCGAGCCTGGAATTTATGATTATGAATGGACGCCCAATGTCGGAATGCAGGGTTCTTTTTCGTTCAATCCAATTGTGAATGTTCAGGAAACCCAAGCCTATACCGTTGAGGTAACCTCGGAGTATGGATGTTCGTCGCAGGGACAGGTTTTGGTTACACTTGGGTCACTATTTGGGCTTGAATTGATTGCCTCTGAAGATTCTTTGTGCTTTGGTGAAAGCGTTACGCTTAATGCAGTGTTAAGCGGAGAATCATCAGGAGTGGTATTTGAATGGAGTGGCGAGAATTCTATTGATGGATTGGCTTCAGATGAGATAAACTTTTCTCCGCAAAATGATGTAACTCTATCCTGCTTGGCTCTTCAGGCATCCTCTGGATGCGAGGTTCTGCAGGAGCTCAGTATTGATGTTACTCCGGCTTTTACTGTGAATGCCACCCCTGATCTTATACAGACCTGTGAAGCGACAGGAACGGCGGTTGGCGCGCAGGCCACTTTGAACGAGACTCTGCAATGGAGTTGGTCTCCGCAAGATTGGGTTGTTGAGGCGGATGCGGTGACGACGGAACTTTCTACCGAAAACTCAGGTGTCCTGACCGTCACTGCAACGAATGAGTCCGGGTGTGAGGCGTCCGCTTCTATTGTACTAGAGGTTTCTCCGCTTATTACTGATTTAGGCCCCGATATTGGTTTGTGCATCGATGAGACGCAAATGCTGAGTGTGAATTGGCCGGCTAATTATCAGGTATTGTGGAGCAATGGTTCAACTGCATCTTCTATTGAAGTAAATGTCTCCGGTACCTACTCCGTTTGGGTAGAAGCTCCGGATGGTTGCACTTCGGAGGATGAAATTGAGGTAGAGTTTTTTGATTATCCGGTGCCGGAACTTGGAGCAGATACATCGGCATGTGAAGGTGATGAAGTGCGCCTCCAAGCCGGTGATCCGGGGTTGGATTATAGTTGGAATACAGGTCAGTTATCGCGCGAGATTTATGTGACTGAGCCTGGTCTTTACTCAGTTGAAATAACCAATGGTTACTGTTTTTCCTATGACACAATCGAGGTGATTTTTCATCCATTGCCAATACAGCCGTTCTTGCCTGAGTATGAGTTCTGTTTTGACGCCAGTGAGGAATCGTTTTTCCTGGATGCGGAGAATCCCGGGTCTTCCTATGTATGGTCGAATGACTCTTTGTCGCGTATAGTTATACTTCAAGAGCCCGGCACTTATGGAGTTACGATCATTACAGAAAGGGGCTGCACTGCCAATTTTGAAACAACAGTAAAGCAAGAGTGTATAGAAGCTTTATATGTTCCCAATTCGTTTACGCCGGATGGAGATGGTATAAACGATGCCTGGTTCGTTTATGGGGTGAATATCATGAACTACCATTTGCAACTGTATAATCGAATGGGCGAGATGTTTTATGAGAGTTACGATTTATCTAAGCCTTGGCTTGGGCAACGCAGAGATGGCAACCAATATGTTGACTCAGAGGTATACCCCTACATTATACGCTATCAGGTCGTGGAGGAGAATGGTGCACTTAGCACCGAACAGACGGTGAAGGGTTTTGTGACCTTAATTCGTTAATTCTTTTCGCCTTCAATTATTTTATAGAGTTCATCCAGCTTGGGCTGAAGAATGATTTCGATGCGTCGATTTTTTGATTTATCGGTGGCATCGACAGGATAGAACTCACCCCTTCCGGCAGCGCTTAATATTTGAGGTTTCACAGTGCTGTTGGCCAGCATAATTTTCACCACTTCCGTTGCGCGAAGCACACTGAGGTCCCAGTTGTCTTTTGGGTAATTCGGTGAGTTGAGCTTATCGGTATCGGTATGGCCTTCAACCATGATTTCCATTTCTGAATCATTTTCGATGGCTTTGGCCAAATCGATCAGCGCCTTTTTGCCTTTCGGGTCGACCACTGTGCTTCCGGTTGCGAACAAGAGTTGCGCTTCCATACTCACATATACTTTTCCGTCTTTTTCGCTTACCGTTAAACCTTTGTCTTTAAAGCTCAGCAATGCTGCCTGTACTTTGTTTTTTAGCGCCTCACTTGCTGCTTGTTGGTCGGCCAGTAGTTTTTCAAGATCATTCAGGCGCTTTTGTTTATCGGCAAGTTCGGCTGTAGTCTTGTCTATAGCTGATTGTTTTTCATTCAGATCCTTTTCAAGATCTTTCAGCATGTCTTCCTTCTTCTGTAGTGATTCCTGAGTACGATTCAACTCTTCAACTAACTTTTTATTTTCACCTGTGGCCTGTGAGAGTAGTTCGCTGCTCTTTTTAGAAAGGATTTCGTTTAACTCGTTGATTTTATCGTATTGCGTTTTTAGTTGGCGATACTCTTTTCCGAACTGCATAGTATCACCGGACAACTCCCGAACCTGATCGTCCTGAGCTTTTACTTTGTTCTGAAGGTCCTTGTTGCCCGCCTCGAGTAGCTCGTTCGATTTTTTGAGTGCCTCGAGATCTTTCTCGCATGTATTTTTTTTGTTCTCCATTTCGGCAAACTTGCGTTGTGGAACACAGCTGCTGAGTAATACAATACCTGCAAAAGTGGCAAAGAGGAAATTCTTCATGTTCGTATGGGTTGCACACAAAAATGCGA
>JBIKSC010000185.1:0-5288 GCA_044348775.1 Flavobacteriales bacterium
ACGGCTTTCGAGCTGCAATTTACCGAGAACAGACAGTTTTTTACGGAAGGCACTGAGCTGTTTTCAAAAGGAAACCTCTTCTATTCCCGAAGAATTGGCTTTGAACGTCCGCTCCGTTATTTCGATGCATATAGTGGTTTGGGTGTGAATGAGCAGGTAACGCAGAATCCCGCAAAGGATCAGATTATCAATGCCATGAAAGTCTCGGGAAGAAATAAGAACAAATTGGGAATCGGTTTTTTTAATGCGGTTACAGCGCCTAGTGAGGCCGTCGTGCAGGATACTCTTACCGGAAGGACGAGAACGGTCAATACTTCTTCACTCACTAATTACAATGTGACTGTCTTCGACCAGGCATTGCCAAATAATTCCTTCGTTTCCTTGATTAACACTAACGTATTACGCAGCGGCTCGGATTATGACGTGAATGTGACCGGTACTTCTTTCGAGTTTCGCGATAAATCCAACTCGTACAGCGTTTCCGGAAGCGGTGCATACACACTGAAGACAGCTCCGGAATTCAATTTCAACTTACCAGAAGCAAGCGGGTTTAGAGAAGACCTTTCCTTGAATAAGATCAGCGGAAACTGGACTTCCTCAGTTGGGCAATGGATAGAGTCTGATACCTATGATCCAACTGACTTGGGTTTTCTTCAGGCCAATAATTCAATTGGCGGTTGGCTCATGAACGGTTATAGCATCTATAAACCCTTTGGCCGATTCAATCGCATGTGGAGTGACCTTACGTTTACCTGGGAGAATCTTTATGCTCCGAGAAGGTTTTCGGCACTGGCGTTTGAAGGCTCGGCCGGTATCACTACACGAAAATTCAATACATGGGGAATTAACCTGGATGGTAACCCCATCAGAGGAAATGACTTTTTTGAACCCAGGGTTTGGGGGCGTTATTTTCGAACGTATACCAATGCTATGTTTTACGCCTGGTACAGCAGTGATTATAGAAAAAGGGTAGCAATCGACATCGGTTCGGGATATGGCTTTTACAAGGATAGAAACCGATTCAAGTATAATTTCCGAATTGCTCCCAGGTTGCGCTTTAACGACCATCTCTTCTTGACATACGTGTACAGCTATCAGAGCCATTTCAATGACATTGGATTTGCATACGCTTTTGAGGATGAGGAAAACTTGATGCCCTTGTTTGGCATGCGCGACGTCGTTTCCCATACAAATGTCTTAACGCTGAAGTATGCTCTCAATGCCTTTGCTGTTCTGAATACACGCGTTCGGCACTATTGGGGCTATACGGTGTTCAATGAGTACTACTCACTGGACGAAAACGGCGAATTGCTGCCTACTGAAAATACGGGTAATAACCAGAATTTCAATTCTTTCACCGTGGATATGGTCTTTACCTGGATTTTTACTCCCGGCAGCGAGCTTAGCATTGTTTGGAAAAATAGCATCTCGGACTTTAACAATGAAGTGGCCGCATCACTCTCCGACGACTTGCAATACACCATAGGACTTCCCCCCAATAATAGCTACAGCCTGAAACTCATATGGTTTTTGGATTATCACGCAGTGAATCACAAGCTAAGAAAAAGCCGCAACGCTGCCGCTAGTCATTAACTTAATGTGTTTTGTGGCCTTTTTTGACGCATCGGTGCAACCTCCCTCCTTGTTTTGTAGTTTTATGTTTGAATGCAAGATTTAAAAGGAATAATTGAAGGGTGTATTCGCAGTGATAGAGCTGCGCAGGACCACCTTTACAAGAAATTTTCTTCCTTGCTATTTGGTATTTGCCTGCGCTATGCAGGCAATCGTATGGAGGCGCAAGATGTGCTCCAGGAGGTCTTCGTCAAGATTTACAACAATATCGCAAGTTATAATCACGAAGGCAGTTTTGAAGGTTGGTTGCGAAGAATTGCGGTGAACACTTCTATAACACACTACCGAAAAAATCTCAAACATGCATTTCATAAGGACGTAGATGACTTGATGAAGAGCAATGAAGAGCCTTCGACCTTTGAAGACTGTGAGTTTACTGCAGAGGAAATGATGCATTGTATTGAACGCCTTCCTATCGGATATAAAACCATATTCAACCTCTATGTGATTGAGGGATTCATGCATAAAGAGATCAGCGAAATGCTGAATATCGATGTGAATACTTCCAAGTCACAGCTTTCAAGAGCTAAAAACTACCTGCAAAGGGAACTAAAAAATAGTGCAACCGTAAAAATTACGCAACATGTCTGAAGATCGTTTTTTCAACCAAGTAAATGCAACTATGACCGATTACCGCCCGGAAGTGCCGGAGTCGGTATACGTTGGAATGCGCAAAAAACTGTGGTGGTCAAACTTCACGCGTTTAAGCGCTACTCGCTTCAATATTTGGTACCTAACGGTTTTGTTTCTCACAGCCGGTGTGGTATTCTCGAGCCTCTACTCTGAGAATGAAGTAGCCGTCGCTCCTGTTATTCAACAACAACCGAATGCGGTGGCTTTACCTGCATCAGAAAATCCAACCCAAACTCCTGCCCAGGCTTTATCGGCGAGCGAAAACTCATCGGAGAAGAAGGCCGGCGACAAGCATGTGGTACCAAATCAGGAAAGTGCATCAAGCGAAAAAGTTGCTCTCGATATGTCGAGCGAAAAGCAAACAACGACTCAGCAGGAAATGGTCCACAACTCAGATGCAAAGGATGCCCCGGCATCGGAGCAAACGGGATTGGAATCAACTGAAGCGAACAAGGGTTCTCGAAAGGGATTGAAAGTGAAAACCTTTAACTCGGGAGAAAAAAAGGATTGATTATATTGCCCTTTATAAAGTCCGGGGTTGCTGCGAATTTTTTTTTATAGCTTTTTATTGCTGACAGGGGCTTCATGCTTCGGTCATTCTTGTATTTCAACTCCTATAATCTTTGCTCTCGAATCAGATACCCTTATCATCGATACTGATACGATATTCATTGAACAAGATCAGGTTCAGCTTCCGGAAGATTCCTTGCCTGGCGAAAGCTTGAAGCGGACACGGGTAAAAAGCCACCCGTGGTCTGCCTCCCTCTCATTCGGAGTTAATCTTACACACGCTCAAATCCTCTCGAACTCCAACGATTACAAGACTATAAATGATTTCACAGGTCTTCCATACAGGCCGCAGCCCAACGTGTTGATTGGTGCAGACTTGGGTTATCGATTTCTTACCATTCCAACCAATGCGGGAGGCATTGACCTCTCTGCAATTTCAGGTTATTCTCTGAATAAGATTAGTGTCGGTTTCGCTTCTATCGAAAACCCGTCTGATTTGAACAGAGACAGTTTGTTGTTTTTTAATAACGAAGGCGGGGAGTTGGTCTTGGGGTATTTTATGATTACCGACCCTCCGTTTATCGGTGAAGTAGATTCAACCTATTTGTTCCTGAATAAGCAGAGGATTGACTATCAAACACACGATGTCACAGCGAAACTCCGTGCAACTCTCAATAATGGTCCGAGACGCGCGCGGCTTTTTTTGGAAACCGGCGTTGTGCGGCGCTTTGTAAGGTTGAAGGATGCAGCACAGGACTTATATGTGTTGAATGAGAATGGGACTTACTATCTGTTGAATCCAGAGCAGATAACAGGAAGAAATCTCCTTGTACCGCATTTTGCGGTCGGTTTCGAAAAGCGATTTGATGCAAGCAGTGTAAATCAAGACAACTACTTTACGTTGGGCTCCTCTTTCAGTGCTTCGTTCCCCTCTGCTGCTTTTTACGGAAATGATTTTTACAGTGTTGAAATTCGGAACTACGCATGGAGTGTAGTGGCACGTTATTTCTTCTAATTAGGGTAAGGAACTCAATTCTTGTATATTAGCATCTAGATTAGCTTTTCCATGAGACTACTGATTATTATATTGTTGGGTATGTGTCAATTGGCAATGCACGCTCAATTGTATAATGGTAGTTTTGAGTCTGTCAGTTCTATGCCCAATGGGCTTGGACAATGGCAACGAGCAACAGGTTGGTCAAATGCGGGTAGCTCTGAATCTACTCCCGATCTTCTGCATTATGATGCAGTGAATGCTTGTGATTTACCGGAAACATCGATGGGGTTTGTCGATTCTTATGACGGTGATGCAGTGATGGGACTCGCTATTTGCGGTCGTCCTAATACCAACCAGCGGGAGTACATCAGTGCGCAACTCAGTAGGCCACTTCAGGTCGGTAAGCCATATGCTGTTGGATTCCGCATGGCAAACGGTCAACATGTTCCAACATCACAGGCCGGATTGGCCGTCGATAAAATCGGAATGTATTTCAGCGTCAATCCTGTTACTCAAGCTGGTACTGAACCTCTCTATAATCAGCCCCAACTTAAAGTTGAATCCGTTGTCTATTCAGCCGCTTGGCAAACCTACATTTTTACATTCTATCCGGAAGAACCTTATAAGTATCTAACTTTTGGCCTATTCGGTGACGATTCAGACAAGAGTATCCAGATTCAACGTGGGAATGATCCGGCAGTAGCTTACTATTTTGTTGACTATTTCACCATCGAATCGTTATCTAACGAGTACGCTGAAGTAGATGGTGAGCGGGATCCAATTGTTGAAGAACCCAAACCCATCAAAGGTGAACGTGAGTTTTTTATTCCGAATACGTTCACTCCGAATGGCGACTCCAACAATGATAAATTTCTTCCTATTGCTACTTCCGAAGGGGAATGGACAATCGAGATTTTCAGTTCTTGGGGCGACAAAGTGTATTCATCCAATCAATATAGCTCCGGATGGGACGGCACTTATCAAGGTCTAGCTTGCTCGCCCGGAGGATATGTATGGCAGATAACTTATTTGGAGGAAAGACCTGCCGGACGTCCCAAACGACATGAATTGCGCGGTCTGTTTCACTTAGTGAGATAATCGATTCCTTACTTTCGCTGCATGCAAGCGCAGCAATTTCCTGATCTCGAATTCCGCAAGCTCAATGAGCTTGTTCATGCGTATTGCTCAAAGAATCCTCAGGTTCGAGACTTCTTTGAGGTCAATCCTGATTTGACTGAAATGGCAAGTGTGGCTCTGCGGAGAAACATGACTTTCACTCATTACGAAGTGTTGACGAGTGTTCTGCGCGAACAGTATCAACGAAATTCAGCTATCGAAGCGGTCGATGAAAATCTTGCCGCGTTCAGCGCGGGTAATGCCATAACTGTCACCACGGGGCATCAGCTTTGCTTGCTGGGAGGGCCTGCATATTTCTTTTTCAAGATACTAAGCACCATCAAACTAGCTCAGAATCTGCAAGCGCTGGTTTCAGATAAAAAGATAGTTCCCATTTTCT
>JBIKSC010000186.1:0-5272 GCA_044348775.1 Flavobacteriales bacterium
TGTATCAAAAGATTTTCAAACCAACCTGCGCCAACAGTGGTTGTCATGACGGCAGCTTTGAGCCCGACTTTCGAAGCATCAGCAGCGCTTATAATACGCTGGTTCATCATCCGGTCATTGCAAACAACGAGACCAACAGTTTTACTTATCGCGTAGTACCCGGCGATACATCTGCGTCATTGTTGCATGAACGGTTGCTGCGCTTTTTGCCGAACTCAAGCGGTATCATGCCCTTGGCACTTGAAAACAACTCTGATTGGCCTGCGAAAAAAAATGAGTACATCGCAGCCATCAAGAATTGGATTATGGCTGGTGCTCCCGATGTTGCAGGGAATGCAGCACCCGCGCTCAACACGAATCTCCTTCCAATGAATTATGGATTGGCTGTTTTCCCTCAGGGCAACACAACTACACAGTTTCAACGTGGTAATCCCGGATTGGCAGGCATCGGACCCTATATAATAAACGGCGGAATTTCAGATGTTTATATTTATCCTTGGGATGATAATGCCGGCTTATTCAACTATCAATTGCTGAGTTGGGAACTCTCTTATTCCGTGACCAATTTCCAACCTATAGCCACAGGCCTATTCTTCGCTGCTCCCGTTGTTTATTCACCCGATTTCGGGGGGAGCACGGCGCCCTTCAGCAAGCTATCCAGCATCGACTTTTCGGCGTACTCAGGGCAAACTGTTTATATGAGAATTCGGATGAATGATGGTATTCAGGCACAAGATAATTTCATACCCACAGCCAATTCCAATCCATTTTGGTTCGCTGTGTACAGCTTTCAAATTCCATGATGACACGAATAACGCACACGGCAGTGGCATTAGGATGCATGACCATGCTTCACGGCTGTAAGAAAGACGAAGTATCGGATGTGCCCGCTATTACACTTGAAAACGTATCGGACTATTCGGTAGTTGAGTATGACAATGCCATTGAAGTAACCATTAACTACGAAGACCATCAGGGCGACATTGGAACAACCGACCCCGATGAACACAGCCTCTTCGTATCCGATGAGCGCTTCGTGGAGCTGGACGGCTATCACATCGACCCGCTCACACCTGATCTGCAACCTCTTCACATACGAGGCAGCCTGCGTGTATCACTTAGACCTCTGTTTATCATGGGCACCGACTCCACCGAAACGACAAGGCTCACCTTTGAATTGCATGACAGGGCGGGGAATGTGAGTAATCGGGTGATGTCGGAAGAGATTACAATTCTGAAGGATTAAGGGTGAGGAGATTCTCTCCTGAAAGCAACCTTTTTTTAGGAAGATGCGTACTAGTATGTTTTTGCGTATCACTCATTAGGGGAATTACCTTTATTCCCTTGGAAACGTCGTAAAAACAATATGAAAAAGAGAAGCATACTACTCGCTTTTTTCAGTGCTTTAATAGTTGTATTAAACGCTCAATGTACAATTGACGCAGGCGCAAACGTCATCCTTTGTCCCGGGCAATCAGTCACTTTAGGAGGAAATCCAACGTTGGTAGACGGCTGGGATAACAACGCGGTTGTCAGTTGGTCTGAGGGCATCGGAAGTAGTTTAAATCCAATCGTGCAACCAAGCCAGACAACAACCTATTTACTTACTGTAACATCTACTCTCTGTGGAACCTTGACCGATGAGATCAACGTTACTGTGCTGAACCCGGGATCCATTAGCGCAGGCGTCGACGTTCAATACTGCAATCAGCCAATTGCATGTGCTCTGACAGGTCAGCCCTTTGGAGGATATTGGGGTGGTGATCCTAACATGGGAGCCAATGGCATTTACATCCCCAATGGTGAAGGTGTATTTACGGTCGTTTATACTGTGGTTAGCACAGATGGCTCGTGCTCATTAACAGATGAACTTCAAATAACGGTTGTTCCGCCCGTAATCGCAGATGCAGGTCCAGACTTCGAAGTATGCGAAAGTGATGATATCGTGAACTTGTATGGTTACCCAGGAGGTGGCTCCTGGTCGTGTACGAATATCGTCGGAGGTGCTTTGCATCCAATAACCCCGGGTGTATTCCCCCTGGTATATACAATTGGAAGCGGATCTTGTTACTCATCCGATGTAGCCTATGTAACTGTGCATCCAGCTCCATATGTGTCAGCCAATAGCGGAACCATCTGTTCAGGCGAAAGTGTCACCCTCAATGCTCAAGGATGCGACACTTATGTTTGGTCGCCCTCCTCTACTCTAAATACCAATACCGGAAGTTCAGTGATAGCATCACCGACGGTTACAACGACATATACTGTTACAGGGACAATTACAGCGACCGGCTGCACCGATTCGGAAGAAGTTGATGTTACCGTTTTTCCGCTGCCACCAACCAACGCAGGGCCCGACATATCAATTTGCCTTTCAATCGAACCTTTTCTCCTATCCGGTTTCTCGCCATTGGGAGGCAACTGGACTGGGACGGGTATTATAGGCAACACATTTACACCCCCGGCAGCAGGCCAATACGAGCTAACTTACACAGTTACGAATGCGTATGGATGCACACGTTCTGATAATATTCAAGCCTTCGTTGATGAATCGTTTACAGCCGATGCAGGTTCGGATATCACGATTTGCCTGAACGATCTCGCAGTACAATTATCTCCCGTAACCCCTGGAGGTACTTGGCTTAATACGTCGCTAGTGGATGCTACTGGAGTATTCAACACAACAATAGCAGGCGAATATGCGCTGACTTATTCCGTTGGTGACGAAAATTGCCAGGCGACAGATGATATCATAATTCAGGTGCTCAATCCTCCGAATATTACTTTTCAGGCAATAGCTCCAATTTGCTTAGGAGATGATATTGAACTGCATGCACTCATCATTGCAGATCCATTGAGTACACTTTCCTTCAGCTGGACACCGACTTCTGATGGTACGGAATTCGAAACGCTCAGTCCGATTGTTTCTCCTTCCACCGATACTTATTACTACTTAAATGCTTCAGATGATCAAGGGTGCTCCGATTATGATAGCATAGGAGTATTCATTCAGGAAGTCATCACCCCCTTTGCGGGAGAAGATTTTTCGTTGTGCAATACGCAAACAATCATTGATGCACAGGCGACGCCAATCGGCGGCACTTGGGGCCCCTCAGATTTGATAGACCCGAATTCAAGTGTGCTATCCGACACTACCGGAACATTTATGCTAGGTTATTCATTTGGCTATGGCAATTGCCTGTCGAGTGACTCTGTACAAATTACCCTTCTGCCTAACCCAATCATCGAAATCGAAGAGGTGGTTACTATTTGTTCAGGCGAGGAAATAACTCTTAACGCATCTTCCGATTTGCCGCTGGATGTTGGTTCTTCGTATTGGCTAACGGCAGAAGGTGCACAAACAAATTCAACTACAGAATTATCTGCCTCATTATTAGAAAGTAGCTATTTCACTTTCACCGGATACGCAGCGAATGGATGCTTTTCGAGCGAGACAGCGCTAGTTAACGTATGGCCATTGCCCCAAGTAGAAGCCGGAATAGATCTTTCACTCTGCGAGTTTCCGGGCACTTTGACCTTCACCGGTTTTCAACCCGTCGCCAATGGAACAGGAATTTGGACAGGGCCGAGCATATCTGCTAATGGCCCGGAATACACCAATCCGGGAATAGGCACTTCATTATTCTATTATACATTCACTGATGAAAACGGGTGTATTGCTTACGACAGTTTATGGATTACCGTGACAGAGTATGTGGAAGCCGAAGCCGGAAATGATCTTTTTGCATGTGAAAACGACCCCGATTTATTCCCAGTTGCTTTTGAACCTCCTGGAGGATTATGGAGTGGAGGAATTGTTGGCGACCCCATTGCGCCTCAATTCAATCCGGACCAAATTGGCCCGGGTGTATACAACATTAGCTACTCCATCGGAGAAGGCACTTGTTTTTCGACGGACCAGCTGACAATAACAATCAATGCGAATCCGGTAATAGCTCTTCCAACTGTTCTCAATTATTGTGAATATGAAACGGGAGTTTCTGTAGATGCAATATCACCTCCGGGCGGAAGCTGGTCGGGCGATCTCATCAACAATTCATCTTCCGGAACTTTACTTCCAAATGTTGTTAGCGGGATTTACACGGTTTACTACACCTATACCGATCCCATTGGATGCACCTCCCTTGATTCAATGCTAGTGAATGTTGTTGAATCTCCAATAGCTGAATTTGTAGTTCCTGACACCGGATGTACAGACATTTCTGAATTCGCTTATAGTATTTCGGAAGGAGCTTCCAACATCTATTGGGAAACACTTCTTCAGGAGGGGGAAGGCGAATATTTCCAATTCAGCTTCTCCTATCCCACGATGTATGATATAACCATGATTGCAGCGAATGAATACGGTTGCACCGATACGGTAACCCATTCTATTGAAATGATGGAGCACTACATCATGCCCGAATTCCCGGATGATCAATTCACGGTCTATGTTCCCAATGCATTCACTCCTCAAGACGGAGTAATCAATGATTATTTTGCGCCGGTTATATATGGGAAAGAACTCATCAATACGTATAAATTTCAGGTAATATCACGCTGGGGTGATATTCTATTCAGCACTGAATCTCCCGACGAAGTTTGGTATGGAAATGTTTACGACGGCGATCACTTTGCAAAGCATGACGTGTTTCTATGGGAGCTTGCGATTACTCGAAATGACAATTCTCGCAAGTATTTTATGCAAGGGCATGTCATGGTTATTCGATAAGAGTATGCGAAGTAATCATTAAACACCGCCGGAATTCAATCTATTAAAAGAACTCAGTAAGCTATTGGACAATTTTCGTACAATTATCGGAAATTTCAACCATTAAACCTTAACCGAAGCATATCATGGCACAGAAGCGACACGCTGTCTACAAAACAAGTCATTTAAAAGAACGAATTTCTTGGACTTCAGGCCTAGCAGGTGTGATTCGGTTGCTAACATGGGAAACTGAAAACGCCCTGGGCATATCCAAAACACAATTACAACAGAGGGTGCTGGAGCATGTTTTTCAGTCGTGCGAAAATGAAGTCCTGACAGAGGAAAAATTCAAATCAATCACGACTTCGCTCGATACAAAAACAAAACGAGAAATTGAATCAGCGAGCGTGGAGAATCGCTACGATGATCCAAAGAAAGGATTATTGATCAATCCCATCGAGGCTCAGCGGAGGGTTCGGTTTTTCTCAGAGGAGTTTCTCAACAAAGAATTCGATGTATTCATGTCGTTACTTCCGAACATAGAGTTAACGAATTATTTAA
>JBIKSC010000187.1:0-5260 GCA_044348775.1 Flavobacteriales bacterium
ATAAAAAAAGTAATTCGATGAAAAAAGTTTTTCTCACGCTCGCAATCGCTCTAGGGGCGTTCGCATTTGCCTCAGCACAGACACCCGTTGCATCCGGTCCTTCTATCCTAGTTGATAAGGAAGTGCACGATTACGGTGATATTCCATTCTCAGGCGATGGAACATGCGAGTTCAAAGTAACCAATTCAGGTACAGAGCCGCTTATTTTGAGCAAGTGCAAAGGTTCATGCGGATGCACGGTTCCTAAATGTGACCCTAATCCAATTCTTCCAGGTGAAAGCTCCGTAATCACGGTTAAGTATGACACAAAGCGTCCTGGCCCAATCAACAAATCAGTTACCATCAACTCAAACGCTACCAACGAACCTGTTAAAGTGGTTCGCATCAAAGGCAATGTTGGTCCTGATCCAAACGCTGCACCAAGCGGTGCTCCTGAGAAGGCTCCTGCTGGTGCTCCAGCCGGTGGCAATCAGTAATAAAGAAATTGTAAAACTTCCGTCCAATGGACGGAAGTTTTTTTTTACCCATAAAAATTACTCCTATGAAAAAGTTAGTACTCAGTCTTTCATTCGCTTTTGGATTGGCCATTAGCGCCTTTGCTCAACCTGAGCTGGTTACCGGTCCTGTTATCACATTGGACAAGGAAACGCACGACTATGGCGACATTGCTTTTGACAGCAATGGCGCATGTCAATTCAAGGTAACGAATACAGGAAACGAACCCCTTATTCTTTCGCACTGCCAAGGCTCATGCGGATGCACTGTTCCTAAATGTGATCCAAATCCTATAGCGCCCGGCGCTTCTTCATTCATCGATGTGAAGTATGATACCAAGCGTACAGGCCCATTTCAGAAATCTGTAACCATCAACTCGAATGCTGTAAATGGAGCATCGAAAGTTGTTACTATCAAAGGAAATGTGGGTGCAGATCCTGGATTAGCTCCTACCGGTGCTCCTGAAAAAGCTCCTGCAGGTGCTCCTGTCAAAGAGTAAAAAGAAATCCGACACAAAATAAAAAAGGGGGCCGAAGCCCCCTTTTTTTTATTCTCAATTGAGCTTGTACTACATTTTCTGCACACGAACAGACTGATTCGATTCGTCTGATTTGATTTTTACCGTGTAAATTCCATTCGTCAATGAGCTCATATCCAAAACAACTTGTGCGGTGTTCGGATAGACTTCCATCACTCTCTTGCCCAATAAGTCATAAACCTCGATTGAACGAATTGTTTCGGAAACCGACAGGTTGATATTAAACAAACCGGCTGAAGGGTTCGGATAAATACGAACCGAGGTCTGACGCTCAACAACATTATTTGGATCACATGGGCCACCGGCCAAAGCGAGCGCGCACATGATGCGAGGCGCTGAGTAGCCTTGGATAGTATCCAAGTATGTCATTCCCTTTGTTTCTGACATGTCAGGATTTGTAAGCAAACCAGCCGCATTGTTCGGATTATCAGCTATCCACCATTCCCATGGCGCACTGTCGGCCTCAAATCCAGCCGGACGGTTGAGCGGATAAAGTCCAGAGAAACCATTGTTGTAGGTATTAGCCTGGGTAGTGTATACATCGCCCAGATTATCAGCCCCGGCAAATGAAGCGTTCAAACCGAAACCAGCCGCCATTTCTTGTACGTGATAGCTACCACTTACTTCTACTACAGGAAGGTTTAAACCAGGCACAATTACGGTACCGATGTTGTATGGTGCAAAAAGGTCTGAAGGCGCATGAAACGAAATCATCGGTACATCTTCTTCAGTTACCCAAGAGCTGTCTCCGCAGGCACCACCCATGTTCACCATCACATTAAAGTCTGATGAATAGCCTGTATGGTTAGGATAGCACAGTGTATCTCCGTCTAGAGGATTTATACCAACTGATGTTCCGAAGATATCACCATTGATCTCTTCAATTACCATAGGTACAGTAATGAAATTACCTGACCCTGGAGGAACCTCAATTTCACGAGTAAACTTTGGAATAGCGATATCAGCGTATTCATTGATGGTGGCGGCAGCAAAGGCAATGTAACCGCCGGTACCCTGGCCCCATACACAAATACGAGAAGGATCAATGCCATATGGATTGGCATTTTCAGCTTCTGATTTGCGGAAGTAGCGAATTGCCGTGCGGCAATCCTGCACACCGCGGTAAGCGGCATTGATAAGAGTATTCACGCGCTCCTCTTGCGTAGTTGCAACCGGATTCCAGCCTAAGCGGTAATCGCAAGAAGCTACCACGTAACCCATGCGAGCCAAACGTGTGCACATCTCAACAACGTTCAAATCGGTCTTAGTACCACTGGGGCTACCGTTCTGGGGAGTTGGCAAGAAGTTTCCTGTGTGGAAATACAAAATCACAGGACGACTTGTTTCAGTATCACCCGATGGAGAGTAAACGTCCATCACCAAAGGTTGTGGAACCGCCTGACCCAATTGTGCGTAGGCAATAACAGTGGCGTTAACGCCATAAATAATGTCCGATTGAACCTCGACATCAGTGAAAACCTCGGTGAGGTAGCGCTGGGCCGATGAACCGGAATACACTAGCATGGCCAAGGCCAAAAAGCATGTAGAAATTTTGTTCATGGTTAAAAGATTAATTGTTTGTCAAATTGCATGGCAATCTACAACAATCTCAGAAACCTGAACTTTCAGCGCTCATACTTATAAACAGCACAATTGGAATATCACTTCTTCGCCCATTCGTACTGAATAGCTGCAAATGCAAGGCGACCAATGAGAGGACCTCCATATGCCTCGATATGCAAATTATTGAGGAGGTTGGAACAACCAACTTTGAAGTTGAGCCCCGATTTTTTAAGCGTGTAATTCACCTGAGCGTCAACAACATCAAAACCTGGCACCGGACCTGTGAACTGCGGCGAACCTTCCCAAAAATATTGATCGACCCATTTGTAATTCACGGCATAGCCCCATGTATTTCCAGCCTTATTTGGCCATAACTCGCGGCCATTCAACCCGACATTAAACTTGTGCAAAGGCGTATTAAAGGCAGGAATAATCGGATCATCCTCTACCTTTTTAGCTAGTTTGTTATAGGAGTAATTGAAGGAAAAAGCGTGCTGCTTCCAGTAATAGTAATTGACACCAAGATTAGCGCCTTGAGTTGTAACATCATTAGTACTATTAGCAGCGTATCGATATACCCTGATTTGGGATAAATTCTGTATTTGTCCGTTCGTATCAAATGGGGCATCAATGCCAATGCGATAACCGATAAAGTATTTGTAAAAAGTAGTAAAGGCAGAAACATCCAAAAACACACGTTCACCCAACGTTGCTCGATAACCGACTTCTATGGACTGGGCTTGTTCCGGACGGATAGGATCTATGTTGAAATAATTGAGTGAAGAAGCCTTCTGTGTATCGCGCCAGTCGCTGAATGATTGAATGGTTATCAAACTATCCACTCCATCCAGATTTCCGCGCAGTATTGCCGGGCCTACATTCAAGTTGAGGTACTGATCGGTTAGTGTCGGATTTCGAACAGCACTGGTGAATGATACGCGCAGGAAATGATTGGGTCGGGGTGAATACACCAGGGAGGCAGCGGGTGAAAGCACCGCGTCAAAATTCTGGTTCTTATCGGCACGGAGCGTGGCGCTCGCTATCCATTTGTCACTGAATTTCTTTTCCGCACCCACATAAAACCCATACTGGTGGTTAGTGAATTTATTTTTAGTGTAGGTCGTATCGAAGCCACTTGTTGCATCACCCGTAATCACCTCTGAAAGTGTATCGATGAAAATGGTTCCATCCGAATCGGGCGTATATAATCTAGCACTGAAACCCGCCCTCAATTCATCCAGTTTAATGAAAGACCACTGGTATTCGCCCTGGACCTGATACAAAGCAGAACGATCATAGAATTTCGTACCGCGCTCAGAATCGTTGTTTTTTGACGACGTTATTCTATTGAATGCATTGTTGAACTGAACAGTTCCGGGTGCATAGTAACCCAAGGTATCCATGGGTATATTGGCATTTCCATTGTTGGTCAGGTCTTCCACCCAACGATGCCATTGAGCAAGCGAATCCTGATAGGTGTTCATCCATTGCGTATTGCTATATGGCAAATAGAATTGCAGATAATAAGGGTCTTCCAGAGCACCCGGCCAGTCCGGATTGAACTGCAACTCAGGATAGCCCAATGCATTCATACGTGGAATAACCTTTTGCTGCCAATACTTCATGTAGACGGAGGCCCAATCTTCATTCGATCTTGCATCTTCCTGAAGTCGCTTCGCTGTGAAGTAAGGATCATAGCTGTCGCCTGCGTCTTCGTGCGTGGCGTATGCACGCAAGAAATACTTGTTGTTCTTGCGCAGCTCAACCCGATTCTGATAGAAGAGGATATTGCGCAAACTGAATCGGTTGTCTCCCTGATAAACGGTCGTTCCTTGCCCGATGTTTGACTGCAGAATAATCTCCGGTGATTCATAATCGAGCTCCGGCTTTAGACGAAAATGAGCAGCTGCGCTCACTTTCAGGTTTTCCGTATTGTAGTCAACCAAATCCTCCTCGCGGTAACCTGTTCTATAGAATGTGCCTGCGCCCCTGTATTGCTGCGAAGACGGAGACGCCGTCGAATAGTCATTGGCCGGAAAGTACTCGTCGCCATAGATATTCACAGCGTCAAATCGGCCGGGATTTTCAGTGCCATCGGATGCCCCGTATATAGGAGTATAGTTGTTGGCTTCCCAATCTTGTGCGTTTAGGTAGAGCACATTCAATTTATAGGCAAACCAAGGGTGGTTATTGCTATTTCGAAAAACGTCGGCCCAGCGCACGCTTGGTTGAAACATGCTCCTCTCACCGACTTTCAAGTTCACGGAAAGTCCAGGTGTCAAAAACGGATTCTTTGTTTCCATGCTAATCACTCCATTGAACGCGCCGGGACCATAGTAAGCGCTGCTAGCACCCTGCACTACTTCGACCGCTTTAACATCCAGGTCGGGCGCTCCGAGAAAATTCCCCAGCGAAAAATTCAACCCGGGCGACTGGTTGTCGACCCCATCAATAATTTGCAGGACTCGCACAGGCGATGTGCTGTTGAATCCGCGGGTATTGATGATTCGGAAACCGAGACTTGCTGATGCTATGTCCACCCCCTTCAATGCGGCGAGTCCTTCATAGAAATTACCCGTTGGGACTTCTTTGATGGCAATGGCGTCCATGCTTTCAACGGTTAAAGGATTCAATTTTTGACGCTCCAAGATTCGATCGGACACG
>JBIKSC010000188.1:0-5218 GCA_044348775.1 Flavobacteriales bacterium
TCGAAGATGGAGGGAACAAAAGGCATTGAGTTTAATCCTTCATGTGAAGAGAAAGTATTCCACGAGACAATGAGTGAAGAGAGAATTGAACCGTGGAAAATCACTGTATGGATAAGACTCAACTTGGCTCTCCGAAAAGCTATTACGAAATTTCATCTTACATTTTTTATATTTCATCTATTATTTATTAACATTCGTATGCTTTTTTGATTATCTTTGTAATCGAAAACTATTTACCTGTCTTCTTTCTTCTGCGTAGAACCTGCGCTAACTAACTGTTGTATTAATTAAAATCTAGTTCCATGAAAAGAAATCGACATTTCGTCGGAGACTTTATGCGCGTCTGTTGGATGACGAGTATGAATTCTTTCAAGAAAAGCAATCTCGCCTTTGTGATTGTGATGCTATTGGCCTCGGCCGAGCTCCTTGCACAAAGTCAAGATAGAGCAGCTCTTCAGCAAGCGCTTATCGCTCAGAAAGCGGCTGTTGAAGCGAACCCGGAAGCCTTCTCGAATCAAACACGAGATGTGCAGTTCCAGGACAACGCTCTTCCGCAAGATATCTGCTATATGCCGCACGATCCTGCTAGTTGGGCTCGTATTACTTCTTTCATAAGTAGCGGAACCGCCGGCGATGCGCTAGATGATGGCTCTTCAGCACTCATCAACCTGCCTTTCCAATTCGACTTCTATGGCGAAACATTCAACTCACTTTTCATTAATATCAACGGTAATGTTTCATTTGAGGAACCATATTGGGAATATTCCTCTACCGGATTCCCAATCTCAGGCTTCAAAATGATTGCTCCCTTCTGGGCTGACGTCGACCTCAGCGGTGCCGGTGAGATTTGGTATACCGTCAACTCAAACTCGATCTACATTAACTGGGTGGGAGTTGGCTATTACAACTCAAGAGCCGACTTGTTAAACACCTTCCAATTGGTGCTCAGCGACGGAACCGACCCTCTTATTGGTATCGGTAACAATGTTGCATTTCATTATGGCGACATGGACTGGACAACAGGTTCGGCTTCCGGTGGATCCGCTGGTTTTGGCGGAACTGCTGCAACAGTTGGTGCGAACTACGGTAACAGTACTGATTATTTCTCACTCGGTCGTTTCGATCGCGCGGGATCTGAATACACATCGTCCACCTCCTCCAACGGTGTAGACTACCTCGATGGTCTTTGCACACAATTCAGTGTGGCGGGAAACACAAACCTTGCTCCTATTGCATTCGGTGTTCCTTCTAATAACCTCATCGAACTTTGTCCAAACGATTTCTCTGGTTACACCCTAACGTTCTCATCTCCTGAATCGGAACAAATCACGCATACTGAACTAGTAAGTGCTTTTGAAGGATTCAACATCCTTTCAAATGTGGATGGAGCCTCTTCAAATGTGACATTCAATGTGGCTAACTCAGTAGCCGTCGGTGATTATACAGTCATATTTACTGCGACAGACAACCATCCCACAAACCCACTCTCAACGACAGTTGAATTAACCATACGCGTTAATTACGAGATATGTCCTTGCCAACAAGAACTAAATGTGGTTTGTCCTTCTGACGTAATCGTGGAATGCAGCCAGGAGAGTAACTTCGAATTAACCGGTATGCCGGACATAAGCGGAAGCTTCTGTAATGACACTCTTTCAGTTGTATTCGAAGATGTGCTCATCGCTTGCACTCCCTGCGGAAAAGTGATTTCACGCACGTGGATTATTACCGTTGGAAATCTCTCTCAGGTTTGCACACAAATCATAACAACACAAGATACACAGGGTCCTGAAATCATCGGACTCGAAAGCGAAATCAACGTTCAGTGCCTCGAAGAAATCCCAGGATTCCAGGAAGTATTTGCAGTAGATGCATGCAGTGGTGATGCCACCGTGGAAACCTTCGTAAGTCAAACAGGCGAAGTAGAAACAATGTGCGTAGCAACTACAGCAATGGGACCCGGTGTTGACTGGGCTCTATGGCTACCTACACTTTCGTCTGCAGCCGGTGCTAACTTCGTGTTCAATGCCGACGGCGGTCATTTCGACCAATTTGCTGATGGTACTGCTCGCCTGTACGGAACAGTTGTCAATACAATCAACCCCTCCGAAGAATTTGTTGTTGACCTTTGGTTCAAAAACAAAGCTGATTGGTCTGCATGGTCAGCACTTGGTCGCAACTATAAAAACGACCTTCTCCTTGCATGCGCAGTTGAAAACCATACAGATTGGACCTATTATGAAATGGTTGACGAATTCTCAACCCTCACAGGTGCTGGAGCTTTAACAGGAACAGACCTTTACCTGCAACATATGCCTTCTTCGCTCTACTTCGGTTTCCAAATCGGTGTAGGTGCAAACAACAAAAACTGCGAATTCGGTATGTCCGGCTGGTTTACATACGAAGGATTCGTAGGTGCTGAGGCGGTAAGCGGTCATGGTGATGTGAACGTCGATTTAGAATGTCAAACTAACCTGGAGGCTGACTGCATTCATCACACCTCTTTCACCTACGTGTATCGCGCTGAAGACGGCTGCGGGCGTCAAACGACAGAGATGCAAACAATCAACGTAAATGACACCATTGCTCCTGTATTCACGAACTGCCCTGAATCTTACACAACCGAATGTTCTCAGGATTCAATTCCGGTTTTCGAAGGTCTTGAAGCTGTTGACAATTGCTCAGGTGATGTACAGATAACCTATTTGGGAGAAGTTGCTGAAGGCGATGCTTGCGTAACAACCTTTACCCGCTCTTGGTCAGCAACTGACCTTTGCGGAAATCGCTCAGAATGCGTTCAGGTTATCACCGTTGTTGACACAACAGCTCCTGTATTGAGCAATCTTCCTGAAAGTGAAATCACAGTAGAATGCAGCGCAGTTCCTACTGCTGATGGTGTTTCTATTGCTGACAACTGCGACACGAACCCAATAATGGTATTCAACGAAGAGCGTATCGATGGTAACTGCCCAGGCAACTATACATTGGTTCGTTCATGGTATGGTTATGATCAGTGTCAAAACAATACAGCAACCTATACTCAAACAATCCATGTTGAAGACACTACCCCTCCTGTATTCGATGCTTACGAATTCTATGCTCATATCGAATGTGATCAGATTCCTGCACTCATTACAGCTTCTGACAATTGCGGCAATGCAACTGTTGAACTTATCGAAGAGATGCACCAGTCAGGTGGATGCCTCGGAGTACTCTACCGAGTATACCGTGCAACCGACGAATGCGGTAACTCAACTGAAGCAGAGCAATACATATCCATCATGGATACTACTGCACCTTCAGCGACCAATGCAGCGATGGATACAACCATTGAGTGCGGTTCAGAAATCCCTGCTTATGACCCTGCTTTTGCTGACAACTGCGGTTCGGAGCTTGAACTAACTTCGACGTCTTCCAGCGAAACAGTTGATTGCGTTACAACCGTAACTGAAGTTTACTCAGCAACGGATTACTGCGGCAACGCAGCATCGGTGACGCGCGTCATAACAATTGTAGATACTACAATACCAACATTCACTTCGTTCCCTGTCGATTTGAGCATCAGCTGCGAAGAGAATATTCCGGCAGTAGAAATGCCAACTGCGGAAGACAACTGCGACAATGATGTATCGATAAGCTACACAGAAGAAATGCTGGGTGGCAACTGCCCACAATCATACACAATCGTTCGCACTTTCGTTGCTACTGACGATTGCGGAAACTCGGTAACACAGTCACAGGACATATTTGTAATGGATGAAACCGCTCCCGTATTTGTTGAGCAAGAGAATATGTTTACGTATGAGTGCAACACCGAAATCCCAGTTGTTACACCTACTGCGAACGACAACTGCGGCACTGTTCAACTTTCCTACATAGACTCTGAAATGGAAGGAAACACTTGCGCTATGTACTTAGCTCGTGTTTGGACTGCTGCAGACGAGTGTGGAAACACCTCTGTATTCACTCAGAACATTTCGATTATTGACTCAACCGCTCCGATTATCAGCGGCGCAAGCGAAATCGATCGCCCATGTGATGACTATGCAGGTATCTATGTAGAAGCTACAGACAACTGCAATGAGTACAGCGTGACTTATACTGACGAAATGGTATCAGGCTCATGCGCCGGTAACATCATCCGTCACTATGTTGCAACAGACGCTTGTGGCAACATCTCGATGGAATTCGCTCAAATAATCCATTTAAGCGATGCGGTTGCACCTGTTGTTGTTAGTCAAACTGAGAATTTCACAGCAGAATGTGGTGGGTCGGAAGTATCCGTTTGCGACGTTTTGTGCAACCCTGATTTTGAAAACACGCAATTGGTAAACCCGGGTAACTGGGGCCTATTCAATCAGTCATCGGTTCCATGCTGGATGGCAATTGGATCAGGTGATCTTATCGAAGTTTGGGGAACAGGATTCGGAGGCGTAGCTGCTTATTCAGGCCTTCAGTTCATTGAATTGAACTCAGTATCACCGTCAACCGTTTACCAAAACTTCACAGCAATTCCAGGAGCTACTGTTGCCATATCATTCGCTCACCGTGGACGCGCAGGCGTTGATGTTTTGAGTCTGGAAATAGGCCCCGTTGGAGGTCCTTACGTATCGCTCGGCAACTTCTCAGCCGGCACCTCACAATGGAATGTCAATGCTGTTAATTACACCTTCCCAGGCGATGCCTCTGCAAACTACGCTATTCGTTTTAATGCTGTTAGTTCAGCCGGTGGTCCATCGGTTGGTAATTTCATCGACAACGTTTCTATGTGTATCATTGACGGTGCGCAAACAAACAATGAAATTCTAGCACCTGTGTTTGCCGATAACTGCGACAATGAATTGGTAATCGATTCTACATTCACCTCGGTGACCGAAGGTTGCACTACCATTGAAACATACACTTGGACGGCTACCGACCAGTGCGGCAACTCAACCACCGCAACTACTGTCGTAACATTAGTAGACAATACCGATCCATATTTCACGGCATTGCCGGAGAATATGACTGTTAGCTGCGACGATGCTGAAGTTGGATTTGGCACATACAGCGCTGCAGACAACTGCGACAACGACGTGATAGTATCAGTCACAGAGCAGATTCTGGAAGGCGATTGTCCTCAGAGCTACACCATCGAGCGTACCTACCGTGCTGCTGACAACTGCGGCAATCAGGCTGTTGAAACTCGTTACGTGTATGTTCTCGATCAGAACGCCCC
>JBIKSC010000189.1:0-5185 GCA_044348775.1 Flavobacteriales bacterium
CAGGAATTTCTTCCGGTGCAATCTCTCCGGGAAACGTGATACTTGCGCCGTCAATTTGTGAAGCAAGTTGCTTGCACTCGTTCAGATATGACTCGTCCTGTTGGGTGCCGTAAAAAATACATTCCATTCGGTTGCTCAACTTAGCCAACTTGAGGAATTCTATCGCCTCACGAATTCCTTTTTCCGCGCTAATGCGAGCAATGCTCACAAGCTTAATACTTCCTGTTTCCTTAGTGGCAATGGTATGTGGATGCTCAATGATAGATGCCAGATTGGGAGCAATAAAAACCTTGCTAGACCGGCCGTAATAGCGCTTTATTTCCTGCTCTTCCTGCTCGTTGGTTGCGTGCCAGCGTATGTCGTTGAACCAGCCTAGCAAGCGTGAAACAAACAAGAAGATTTTTTTCTTTTTTGATTTTATCGAAAGTGCACCGGGTTTCAGCATACCGCGCGGAGCCAATACACATCGTTCTGCCATTCCCATAGCACGGGCAGTGCGCAGAGGGAGCAACGTGAAAATGGGTGAGAAGAGCGAGTTAAAGTAGATGTAATCGAATGAATGTTCTTTCAGAATTCGCTTAATGAAAGGAGCGGTAATGTCCTTCTGATCCAAATAACACACCTGCACATTAGTTCGGTGTTTCGTCCAAGCACCACGTTCAATTCCTGCGTAAGGCTGGGTGCTGTGATGATCGGTATTACGCGTCACAATCCAAAAATCGAAATCAAGACTGTGCACCAGGTTCGCCAGTGAACGAATGGGACCGCCGGCCTTGTATCCGGGTAAAAACCAATCGCTGAACACGAGTATTTTTTTTCTAGTGTGCATCGTGTTGTTTTACCCAATGTCCTAATACAACCAGAGGCCAGATGCGCGACCAGGTAATACGCTTATCGCCGGCCAGAAAACGCCTCCACAATGACATTACCTCATCATGCTGAAGAACCTCCACCTGTTTCAGCGCTTGTAACTGTTCCTCGCAAAATGATTTCAGTTCGTTTTTCATCCACACGGCCCAAGGAAAAGTGAATCCCATTTTGGGTCGGTCAATTATCTCTCTTGGAATCAAATCCCCGACAGATGCAGTAAGAAGTTCTTTCGGTGTATGAGGAAATTTATGTTGATCGGAGACTCCCAACACAAACTCGATGAGGCGGTGATCAAGAAACGGGACACGAATTTCCAATGCGTGCGCCATACTCATCTGATCAGCATCACGCAGTAATACATTCTGCATGTAAGTTGAAATTTCGAGCACGCTCACTTTAGAAAGCGTTGGCATACGAATGCCGCTTACGGCTTGCGACAAGAGTTCAACACAATTGCTTTCAACAGGCCTGAATTTGAGTAGTCGGTTTACTTCACTTTCGTAGAGCACTTGGCGCGTGAGCGGATAGAAGTGCGCTAAATCAATTCGTTCTTGTGCTAGTGCTGCTGCGATTTTTTCTGTAGCAGCCGAAGGCTTTAAAATGCGCAACAGGGAGCCAGCGTTTTTCCGAAGAGCAAGCGGCAAACTGTTTAGCCACTGTTTTGTTTCAAGAGCTTTCATGCGCTTAAACACATCATATCCGGCGAACACTTCGTCGCCGCCGAGTCCGCTCAGTGCCATCTTCACACCTGCATCACGAGTGGCCTTTGAAACAACGTACGTATTGGGTCCGTCGCCACTTGGGTGATCCATGGCCTGCAATGCTTCCGGAACCATGCGCAGGAAATGATCGGCACTCAATTGTATGGCGGTATGCTTCGTATTGAATCGTTTGGCAATCAGTTCTGAGTATGGACTTTCGTCGTAGGCTTGCTCGTTGAACGTAATTGAAAACGTGTTGACCGGATGCGAAGAAATGCGACTCATTAAGCCCACTACAATACTTGAATCGATTCCACCCGAGAGGAATGCACCGAAAGGAACATCAGCACGCATGCGCAATTCTACACTGGACTGAAGGAGTTCATGGATGTGCTTGTGGATACTTTCTTTGGATTCGGTCCCATCCAAGCGAACACGGCTATCGGTCAGGTCCCACCAGCGCTCTGTGTGTATTCCTTTGCTATTAATGAGTATGCGGTGCCCGGGCATAAGCATATGAACACCTTCAATGATAGTGTTTGGAGCATGCACTGTTTGATAGCGCAAATAATCGGCCGCGGCTTGAGCATCGATGCGACGATTTACCCAGCCCGTCGAGAGAATAGCTCGCAATTCAGATGCGAAAACAAAACCGTTTTCTGTATCGGAGTAATAGAGGGGCTTTACGCCAAGCCTGTCACGAGCAATAAGAAGTTGCGCCTGTTTTTCATCCCACAATGCGAAAGCAAACATTCCAAAGAAGTGCTTTACGCAGTCAATTCCCCATTTTTTGTAGGAAGCCAGAATGACTTCGGTATCGGTTTGCGTTTTAAATGAGTGTGTGTCTTCCAGTTCTTTCCGAAGCTCAAGATAATTATAGATTTCGCCGTTGAAAACAATAACCAAGTCTTCATTGTCTGATTTGAAGGGTTGATTTCCGGCAGCAGAAGTATCTATAATTGAAAGCCGACGATGTCCGAGAACACAAAAAGGGTGAGACCAAACACCTTCCGCATCGGGCCCGCGATGTGCAATTTGCCGATTCATGCTGCGTACTTTTTCTACGCAGTTATCTTGATGTTTGAAACGAGCTATTCCGGTTATGCCGCACATGGTGTTCTGGTTGCGGTTGGAAAGGTAAGCGGGGAATTGAACTTGACAATCATTCGAGGTACAATACGCTGTTTATCGCATCATACGCGCTATGCTTTCAGCCCAGGTTTCAGGGGTTATGTTACTTGCAAGCAAACGACTGTGTCTGCCCATTTCAATCAGTCGCTCAGAGCTATTCGACATTAATTTGCGAAGCGCTGTCTCCAACGCAGGCAAGCTTCCTGCAGTGAAGAGATATCCGTTTTTTTCTGTTTCCAGAAATGCTTCTGAAGCGCCGACTGCATCGGAAAGTATGAGCGGGTATCCGGCCGCAGCAAATTCATGGGCTACCACACCCCACGGTTCGAAAGTGCTAGGAAGTACAAACGCATTTCCCGTTTGCATGAATTCAAAAAGATCATTCGGTTGCATAAAACCATGATGAACGATATGAGGTGATTCCAGGCGTTCATTCCATAGCGGTCCTGTTCCAATGCAATGGAGTTCCCAGTTGGGAAACTCTTTTTCAGCAAGCGAGTGAAATAGCTTTAAGAGAGGCAAGGTGAATTTTTCCTCAGAGTAACGGCCTGCGTAAATAATTCGGTTTGTAGATTGTGGATTGATTGTGACCCGCGAGAATTTTGCAACATCACAGGAGTATGCTCCACGGATGGTTTTTTCGCTGGGAAAACCAAGTTTGGATGCAAAAAGCGCTTGTCGAGATCCTGGCACGAAAGCATAATCAAACAAAGGTCGGATGAAGATGCGACCGTATAGTGCGGAAAGTTGTTGCTTTAGCGATCCGTTCCAGGCATTGTCGAAACCAAGCAGTGCAGGGCAATTCCTGTGCTTTAAGGCGTTGAGGTAACCCTTGTCGAACCAACCCCCGGTGAAAATGAGATCATAGTTGTTGTGGGCAATCATTCGATTCAACTCCTGATCTGAAATATTCTTACGTGCATGGATTTGAATGCGGTCAGAATGCTTGAACTCGAAGGGTGCATCTGAATTTACCGGGTAGGCAACTACGTCAGCCTGTGTATTGTGTTTTAAGCATAACTCATCGAGACAGGCGATAAAGTAACCGGCTAATTCTTTATAAAGAACAAGAATTCTTTTCATCTTCGCTGCAAATTAAGGGCAGACTATGACGATTCAAAAGTATGAAGATTGGATGCGGCCTCAGGTGGTAGCTCTTTTCGACTTGGAATACGCTACCGGAGAGACGCAGTTTGACACGTTGTTTGGTCAATTCTATGAACAAGAATTTCAGAACAAGGAGTGTATACGAATCGTGGCAATCGATGGTGAGCGTGTGGCAGGATTTCAGTCTTTTTTTTATTGGCCCATTGTGATGAATGGCAAAGAGGTTCGTTCCTATCAAAGTGGAAACTCGTTGGTTCATCCTGATTACAGAGGGAAAGGACTTTTTGGTAAAATGCTCAATTTTATCCATCAACCTGAAAGTGGATTTAACGCAGAATTGCTCATCGGTTTTCCGGTTGAGGCCTCCTACAATTCATTCATGCGTAACGGATGGAAAAACCCGTTCAATTTGCAATGGCACATCAAGCCGCTAAATCCTTTACGTTCGTTTTTTTCGAATCCGGAAAGGCAGTTGCGAAATGCCTGGGGTGATCGAGAGAAGGCTGATTTCATGGGTGATTTTTCAACCGTTTATGTGGCTCAACGCACCGATTTTGACACCTACCGTTTTGCATACGAAACGGGAGATTTTTATCGGTTCACTTTTGAATCGGAAGGGAAAAGGGCCTATTTCGAGTTGAAGGCACAGCGTCGAAAACGCGTTATCCGTGAGTTAGTCATAGGAAAGTTTTTGGTTTCGCATGCTGATCATGACTTTATGCAACGCGCTTTGCTGGCGCTCATGCGTGATGTGAAACGAAGTGCCAATTTCACACTTTTGTCATTCGCTGTCAATAACCAATCCTCCGATTTGTTGAGTGTGGTTGCAGCTACGGGTATGCGCCCTATTGAAAAACGGATTTACTTTATTGCTAAGGGCACGCTGGCCGATAATGTGCAAGACTGGAGCTCTTGGTGGATGTATAGAAGCGACATAGATACATGGTAATGAAACAACGAATCGTTCGGTTATTCAAATCAATCATAGGCAGCGCAGAGTATACTCTGCGTCCGTGGAAGTATGATTCCGACGAGTTAATCGTATTGTGCATGCATTCCACTCCATTCGACCGAAGGGAGCAGGCAGAGCGATTGTTTGATTTTATTCTGAGTCATTTTCGGGCGCTCGATCCCAAGCAGTTGGCCGATTATTACAAAGGAAAACTCACCAACGGGCCATACGTATTGTTCACTTTTGATGATGGGTTGAAGAACAATGCGCTTGCGGCTGAACTACTCGAGCAACGAGGCGCTCGCGCGGTTTTTTTCGTGGTTCCGGATTTTGTCGATGCACCCGATACGGCAGTTTATTACAGAACAAACATTCGCCAAGTAATTGATTCAACGGTCGATCATGCGCCTGAAGATTTTTCTCC
>JBIKSC010000190.1:0-5165 GCA_044348775.1 Flavobacteriales bacterium
ACGGAAGCGCATGGAGCGCTAACACTTCCTCGCCCATAGAAGGCACACACTCTGCGCGCCACAGTACTCAAGCAGTAGCGGGCCAGTCATCGTTGGCATACCCGATTGATGACGCTAACCTTGTAGGAATCAGCACTACCTGGCGATTCGAAGTGGCATTTGCCAATGATGCGAGCGCTAACAATAACTTCCAGATTTTCTTGGCGGCTAACGATTCGAACTTCTTCAGCTCAGGTGTTGATGGCTACGCTGTGGTAATCGACCAGAGCTCGCTCCCTTCTGCCGGAACAGCAGACTACATTCGACTCTATCGTGTGACTGATGGTGCCTATGCATCGACTCCGATTATCAATTCCACCACAGATTGGGTTGATAACGTGAACGGTGGAACACGCGTTGGTGTTCAGGTAACACTGAATGAGGAGGGTACATGGGCCCTAAGTGTCGACAATAATGGAGGGTTTAATAGCCTAACATCGCTGGGAACAGGAACAGACGCGTCCGGAGGAGTTATTACGTTTCCTATCGTAAAGTATTTTGGGGTGCGCTTTAAGTATCTGGCTGCGGCCTCTGACTTATTCCGATTGGATGATATTTCAGTAACCCAATCCGGTTGTAAGCGCCTTTGGTATAGTCAGGCCACTGGAAACTCGAACGCTGCCATTTGGGCACCAACTGCGGTTGGAACTGCAGAAGCGGTTGTTTCAGGGCGTTACGATCGCTTCCAGGTTCAGTCGGGACACACGGTAACTGCGACGGGCACTTGGTTGCTAAATGACATTTCAATTAACTCAGGCGCAACCCTGGCAGGTGGTAGCAGCGAAATGCGTGTGCACGGTAACTGGATTAATGAAGGAGCATTTACTGCCGGAACATCAACGGTTGTATTCAAAGGTCAAGCCGCACAAACGATAGGTTTTTCAGGAACGGCAACTCAAACTACTTTCAATAATCTTACTATCGATAACGATGGCTCTAATGTGAGTCTAACACCTTCTTTGGTATCTGCAACAGGCCTGGTATCGATGCAGGAAGGTACGCTGCAAACGAATGGCAATTTGCGCTTGATCTCAAACTCAACCGGCTCGGCTTCTATTGGTGAGATCAAATCGGGTGCAGCTGTTTCAGGCAACGTAGAGCTACAACGTTACATTCCTTCCATTCCAAGCTCTCAAGGCTATTGGTTCAATTTGGCCAGCCCTATTCAAGGCCAAACCGTTGCTTCTTGGAACGACGATATCGTAACTACAGGTTTTGCAGGTTCCGACTTCCCTTCTTATGGATTCAATAACGTCCAGTACTACAATGAATCTGCTTCCGGCACCATGAATACCGGCTATGTTGGTGTTACGAATGTGACCAACACGCTTTCCGATAATCGTGGTTACTACATTTGGTTGGCAGGTGCTGCGCAGAATCTGGACAACACAGGGTTGATTCAAAGTGGACAGGTATCGATTCCACTTAGCTATACAGTGACTTCTCCGGGAGGAATTTTTGATTACGGTTGGAACTTGGTAGGTAATCCATATCCATCAGAAGTAGATTGGAACCTCGTGTCGGCCTCGCTTTCAGGGCCGAAGGTGTATTATGTTTTCGATTATCAAACCAACTCGTATAAATTCAGAAACGCCACTACCAATAGTGGTACGGCTTCGCGCTATATCGCCCATAGCCAAGGCTTCCTTGTAAAAGTGAATGCCTCGGGTCAAAACCTCGTTTTCCAGGAATCGCATAAAACCAATACAGGTGCTGCGTTTGAGCGAAGCGAAGATGCGACAAACGCCTACGTGGCTCTTCGCTTCTCTAAGGGCACTAACTCAGACGAGGGAATGATTGTATTCAATGATGATGCAAGCGATGATTACGACGCGATGGATGTTTTGCACTTACAAAGTCCGGTCGCGGAAGCAGTGGGAATGAGTTTACAGGCGGCTGATGGAGCACCTCTCGCGCAAGATGCCCGAGCTTACAATGGAAATTTGGAAATACCGGTAATGGTTGATATGCCGGAGGCCGGCACGTATACATTTACCGTAGTCGACGTAATGAATTTACCGCTTGGTGCCTGTTTAACGCTTGAGGATGTGGTGACAGGTCAAACGTCGTTATTGGCAAATGGTGTTCAGTTTACCATTGAGGTAAGCGAAGCATTTCATGGCACACGATTCATCATTCACACTACACCGGCTGCTTCTACTATTGCTACAGCCACTTCTTGTCATGCAATGGCTGATGGATCTATAGACGTTAGTGTTCCTTCTTCGGATTGGAATGTTTCTCTCAGCGCTCAAAGCGGCTATGAATTCATGGCCCAAGGGTCTGTTACTTTCGATCATTTACAAGCAGGCGAATACTTATTGCAAGTAGACCACGCAACTTGTGGCATTTCATCGGAAGTAATCAGCATTGAAGAGCCGGCACAAATACGAACAGTTATCACTGGCACGGAATCCGTTGAATGCAACGCAGGAAGCAGCGGCATGTTCACATTTGAAGTGGAAAACGCAAATTGGTTTACGTACGAGGTTCGCAATGCCCAGAATGAATTGGTGCGTTCTGCCAACGTGGAAGGCCAAACTGCAATTGTGGAGGGGCTGTCTGCCAATCTTTATTCCCTGCATGTTTTCACCCCATGCAGTAATGAGTCAGTTGAAGTGGATTTACGTGACGAGCAGGCTAACTCTCTTGTGGTTGATCAGCTTATGCTTGCAAACGAGAACAATCAGATAACAGCATACATAAACGCGACGCTTACTCAACCTAGTGTTTGTGTTTGGAATTTCTCAAATGGTATACAGGTTACAGGCAATGAAGTTGAACTGACAATGGTGCCGGAAGAAGTTGTTTCTTACACGGTTACTTGTGATGGCATCTGCGATGTGTCGGCCACAGGCGCAATTCAAGCGATTAGCCTGTCGAACGAGGAAATCGAGTCTTCTGCGAAGATCACATTTACTCAATCTAACAATGGAATTCAACTACAATTCGGCAATGCCGAATCCCGCCAGGTGGATGCCCGAATGTATGATGCACAGGGTCGCTTGATTGAGTCTGCTTCATTTGTGATGAGTGCAGGCGCTACACGTGAGTGGTCAACCGACAACTTGAGCAAGGGTGTTTACACGCTTGTTCTTAGCAATGAAGGGAACGCCTTCTTTACTCAGAAATTTGTGAAATAGTAATATTTGAATATCAGGAAGCCCCGACTTATTGATCGGGGTTTCTTTTTTTAAGATGGGATACAATCGATATGCAGTCGTGGTTGCAGCCGGATCGGGAAAACGCATGGGCGCCCCGTTGCCGAAGCAATTCCTACAATTAAATGGCAAACCACTACTCATGCATACGCTGCATCGTTTGTATGATTTTGATTCGAATCTTCGCATACTGCTGGTGTTACATCCCGATTTCAAGGGGTATTGGTTGGATCGAGTTGCTGAGCACGCTTTTTCGGTGCCCCACACGGTTGTTGATGGCGGGGAAGAACGTTTTCACTCTGTTAAATCGGCCCTTCAAACAATAGAGGATACGGGCGCTGTGGTGGCTATTCATGATGGTGTGCGGCCTTTTGTAAGTAACGAAACGTTGCAGCGTTGTTTTGAAGCCGCCGAGTCTACTGGCACTGGCGTGCCTGTTATAACTGTCAATGACAGTATTCGTGAAGTGAATAATTTTCAGAATTGTGCGGTCGACAGATCGAAATTTCGCATCGTGCAGACTCCGCAATGTTTTCGAATGAGCTTACTATCTGAAGCTTTTAGTCAAGAGTATACAAGCGCTTTTACCGATGATGCCTCCGTAGTGGAATCAGCCGGAAATAGCATTCACTTGGTTGAAGGGAACCGGGAGAATGTTAAGATTACAACACCGGAAGATTTACGCTGGGCTGAGTGGATGATCTCATTACTGTAATGTGCCGTTAGGCTGAGCGCCTTGCTCGTCGGGTATACCGAGATAATTGAAGCTATTCCAGGGCCATGCGCTTTTCTTTCTTGCAAGGAGGATGAGAGAAATGAAAATAAAGGAAGATGCAGTGTAAAAAATCCAATGGCTGAAAAGACTGTTTTCGGGTGTTTCCAAAGTTCCGAAGTATCGGAACATCAGAAAGGCTGATGCGTTGTTGATGAAATGTGCGAGAATGGAGGCCCACAAACTGCCACTCCAAACAACGAAATATCCGAGTAGCGCGCCCATTATCATACGGGGTAGAAAGCCATAGAATTGCATGTGAATTAAACTGAAGAGAAAGGCCGTAATCCAAACCGCAGCATGAATGTTACGCGTCATTTTTGCCAATAAAGGCATCATGACACCTCGAAAAACCAGCTCTTCACAAATAGCCGGAATGATGGCGATGCTCAGAAATGCCACCACTAATGGAACGCCTGAGGTGGGCTCCAGAAATAGCCGTGTCATTATTTCGGCCAACTCTTCCGTTGGTTTGAATGTTCTTTCCAACCATGAATTTTCAGGAATCAGCAGTTTATTGATGAAGGCGGAAACGTCGATGAGCGGAGAAGCAGTAATGATGAGCAGTGGGGCAATCAGAAAGAAAATTCCGGCATTTTTCAGTTGTAGGTTATGAATGCTGTTGCCACCAAACAAAATGAAATAGATCAAAACCGGAAGCGCAAATCCGATGAGTTGGGTCACGTTGTTCATCCATATGAGGGCATGTGCATAACGTGCTTCCGGCTGAGACAAGACTAGCGGAAGGTCTTCTAAAGGAATTCCGAACATGGAAGTGCCTACACCCATGGCCACGATGGTTCCCAGTCCAATGCAGGTGAGTGTAAGGGCGATAAACAAAATGAGCTGAGGTGAAGCACTCAATCCGCGTAAGATTACATTCATGCTACAAAGGAAGCAAAGTATCTTTGCACTCCCTTTTTGAAATGATTAAAATTGGTAACATAGAGCTCCCGGAGTTTCCCTTATTGCTGGCGCCCATGGAAGACGTGAGTGATCCCCCGTTTCGTTTGGTGTGCAAGGAAAACGGTGTTGACCTCATGTATACTGAGTTTATAAGCAGTGAAGGCCTCATTCGGGATGCAGCCAAAAGCCGCATGAAGCTTGATATTTTCGAGTACGAACGTCCCATTGGAGTTCAAATTTTCGGCAGTGATACGGAAACGATGGTGAAGTGCGCCGAGATAATAGAA
>JBIKSC010000191.1:0-5120 GCA_044348775.1 Flavobacteriales bacterium
TCACAAACGGAAGATCTCACGGGTTCAGCTATTGCCGCCACGCTCGAGGGAGCAAGGCCTCTGTTGGTGGAAATTCAGGCTCTCGTGAGTACTGCGGTTTACGGAACACCCCAAAGAAGCACTACCGGATTTGATGTTCGGCGATTGAACATGTTGTTGGCGGTATTGGAAAAGAAATGCGGCTTTCGATTGGCAATGAAGGATGTGTTTCTGAATATAGCCGGCGGCATGCGTCTGGAAGACCCCGCCATGGACCTTGCGGTTATCACTGCCATACTTTCCAGTAATGCCGAAATCGCAATACCGAAGCTAACATGCTTTGCGGGCGAGGTAGGGCTAAGTGGTGAGATACGTCCTGTTACACGCATTGACTCTCGCATACAAGAGGCCACCAAACTTGGTTTCGAAGAGATTTATGTTTCGAAATACAACAAGGGCCTCGAGGGATTCTCGAATAAGATTAAGGTGATTCAGGTAGAAAAGGTGGGTGATCTTTTCAGTAGAATATTCGGTTAACGCAATGCATAGTCGGTATCTGGTGAAACCGCCAGTGCATGTTGTTACACCAGTTCGATTTCGAATTCGGTAAGCTGCACAAACTGCTCAATGCGCTCGTGAATTTCCTCTTTGGAAATTTCCAGTAATCGATCCGGTCCGAATTTTTCGCATGTGAATGAAGCCATAGCGGAACCTACGATGATGGCGCGCTTCATGTTTTCGAATGAAATGTTTTGTGTTTGGGCCAAATATCCAATGAACCCACCCGCGAAAGTATCGCCTGCTCCGGTTGGATCTACCACTTCTTCCAGAGGCAGTGCTGGTGCGAAAAACACATTGTTTTTATCGAAGAGTAAGGCACCGTGTTCTCCTTTTTTAATGATGAGGTATTTCGGACCGAGTTCCAGGATTTTTTTAGCTGCTTTTACAAGTGAATGTTCTTTAGCCATTTGACGCGCTTCTTCGTCATTGATAGTGAGCACATCCACTTTTGCAATGACCTGCATAAGATCGTCCCAGGCGATGTCCATCCAGAAGTTCATGGTATCCATGACCACGAGTTTCGGCCTTTCGTTCAATTGTTCAATGACGCGCATTTGAACAGCAGGTGCGAGGTTACCGAGCATCAGGAAATCACAATTTTTATAGGCTTCCGGAATAATGGGGTCGAAGGTTGCCAATACGTTTAGGTCGGTTACCAGCGTATCGCGCGAGTTCATATCGTAGTGATATTTTCCCGACCAGTAGAATGATTTTTCGCCTTTCTTAATTTGTAATCCTCCCTGATCAATGCCGCGTTTGGTCATTTCATCGAGCATGGTTTGTGGAAAGTCATCACCCACTACTGATACCAATCCTGAAGCATTCACAAAGTGAGAAGCACAGAGAGTGATATAGGTGGCGGCACCGCCAATGACGCGGTCCATTTTCGTGAAAGGGGTTTCGATGGAATCGAAGGCTACAGTACCAACGGCAACAAGGTTCATTCTAGTAATTTTTGCAAAGATATTCTGATTATGCCACGACTACTCGTTAGCTTGCTTTCCTTTTCAATTTTCATTAAAGCGACGCGTGCATGAATCCGGGATTTTTCGGAGCAGTAAGTAAACAGTCATTTTTGTTGCCCGGAGCGGAAACCCGTCAAGTTGAGCGATTGTATTGTGCTATCGGCCATCGTGCATTTCAACATGCGATTGGTGTGAGTGAGCTATTTGAGCATGAGGGAAATGTTGTCGGAATAGATGGCGTTTTGCTTGATATGCCCAATGCATTGAAAAATCCAACCTTTGACGCTGTGCGCAATAGAGTGATGACGACGCACGCATTTGCACAGCTGCGAGGTGCTATTCAGGGGGTTTATTTTGACGCCAAAGAAGGACGACTGCTGGTACACGGAGATTTCGGACGTCAGCGACCTATCTTTTACTATCACTCACACGATCTTTTTGTTTTTGCTTCCAGCATGCAGCAATTGCGCGAGTTGGTTTCCGAGTTTGGTGTGGAGCCGCACGTCGATGAAACGAGTTCTTTATTCTTGCTGACCTATTCATCTATCCCAGGCGATCGAACATTGCTGAGCGGGTTTAAAAAGCTTGGTGCGGCTGCTTCAATCGAGTTTTATAAAGGGGAGATCCGAGTTGTGGAGCGTTTCGACTGGATGCAGTTTGAACGAAACGTGAGCGATGAGAGCCGGGCGATTGATTTGCTGCAAGATGCTTTCAGCGCTTCGCTAAAGAGAATGGTCGACTATAACACGACCAACCAATTTGAACAGTACAACATGCTGAGCGGTGGAATTGATTCACGCATGGTGCTGATGGGAACGATCGACAACAGAAGAGATGTCCATACGATTTGTTTTTCGAAAAAGAATTATATCGACGAGTTGATTAGCGCACAGATTGCTCGTGACTTTCAGACTAGCCATCATTTTGTTGATTTGAATGACGGTGAGTACATGATACACACGGAGAGCATAAATGAATATGATGGAACCATTAATTATTTGGCGAGTGCGCATCATCGATTCGCACTGCACAAAGCCGATTTGAAGAATCCGGGAATACTGTTTTCCGGGCAGTTGGGAAATGAGTTGCTTCATGATTTTTACGCTCAGGGTCTAGAAAGTGACCAGGTGTTCCGCAGCATGGCGCTTTTTGATTCGGGTTATTTGGATTCGTTGCACGAGATGGAGCGGCTGTGGCAAAGCACTCCGGATGCTGTGCAATTCAAGTTATTACATCGTGCATTTCTCTATACGAATTCTGCTTCATACAGCACGCTATCGAAAGCCTTTTTGATGTCGCCATTTGTGGATCCTGATTTCATATCGGTAGCCCTCAGTCTGCACCCCGACTTATTGCGCAATCACCGTGTGTATCTGAAGTGGATGGAGCGGGTTTATCCGGAAGCGACGAAATATCGTTGGGAGCGATTCAATAGTAGGCCAAGATTGGGCTTGGAATTGGAATGTGCAAAGTGGTTGACGAAGTTTAAGATTCATTTTTATCATAAGCCTACTCATTATCGATTCGGTTCGATGTCGCCCATCGACTATTGGTACAGAGCGAATGAAAATATAAGAGGCCACTTCGATTCGTATGTGCGAGAAAACATGGAGGTATTACCGGTGCAAAGCGAAGCTCGACGTTTGATTGAAGAACAGTATGCAAGAATGACAACCATCAATAGAGCGGCTGTTTATACCTTGCTGCATCAATTGCGAATTCTTTTGAATACATGACAGCACGCAGTTTTTTCGAGTCGTTCACCAAGCGCAAGGGAGTTCATATGCTTTTTGGCAGCGGGCTTATCAAGCTGCTTGGATTTGTATCTGTATTGATTGTAACGAACTGGACTTCGGAGCATTCATTCGGGTCATTTTCCTATGCTCAGAGTTTGATAAATGCATTTGTTCCACTCATGGGGGTGGGTGCATTTCAGTCCTTTATTCGTTTTGGGGCGGATCTTCCGGATGAATTGCAGCGGAGGCGGTTATACGCCTATGCGTATAGCCGAGGCATGGTTCTATCGATAGTGATATCCATTGCATTGTATTTGTCAGCTAATCTGTTTTGTGCTCACGTTCCAGAAAGCGGGAGTGTTTTTCGGGTGTTGGCTTTTACGCTGGTGAGCACGTTATTCATGGAGTATGTGAAGAGTTTTGCAAGAAGCATACATCGCAATGATTATTCTGCATGGATTGACGTTGGTTATGCGCTTTGGCTTTTGCTTTTGAGTGTTGTTTTGACGCATCAAATGAGTGTTGTCGGATATGCGCTGGCAATTTTGATTTCACCCCTATTGGCCGCAATTCCGTTTGCAATACGAATGCGGGTGTCCTTGTTGGCGTGGCCTAGCAGAGTAGATTATGTGCCTCAGGGATTTTGGCGTTATGGGATTTTTATTTCGCTCGGCGCGATAACCGGTCAGATGTTTTACGCTGTCGATTATTATCAGATGGGAAGGCTCATACCGGAATCCGACAGCGTCATAGCGCTTTATCGGGTGTCGGGCATTGTGCCATTAGCCTTGTTGATTATTCCCATTACCATTTCGGCCACCGATTTTGTGAGCAATTCTGAGGGAAAGAGCGACGCGAAGGTGCTCAGGGCGTATGTAGTGGGATACTGGCGGCTCATGGTTTGGCTTGTCCCTCTTTTGATGCTGGTGGTTGGTCTTTTGACGCCTTTTGTTTTGGGTCTTTTCGGTGATTATTATGCTTCAAGTCCTGAGTTGATGTATGTGTTATTGGTTGGCGTTACAGGCGGTTTTTTCTTGCGCGTACCTTTTGGAAATTTGTTATCGGCAGTAGGCCGGGCCGACATCAACACCTATGTGAATATTGCCGTTTTGATTCTATCGTTTTTTGCATTTGAATATGCAATAGTGTGTGCCGGAATATGGGGTTTGGCTGTAGCTATGGCGAGTATGATATGGTTGAGTGGGTTGATTAGTTTGTTCTTTTTTTACAGGTATTACAAGCGATTGGGATAGTGCGAGATTTGTTCTTCCGTGTTTTTTTCCGAAGAATGTTGCATTTGTGAACTGTAGTTTGTAATATTGCGCCCCTTTTCAGAACGACCCTTTTGAAATCGGTGTTCTAGTCCCGCACCTGCGGGATTGCTGAAGTGAAGAGTTGTTATCGCTTGACTTTCGAATCGAAATTCAACCGAAAATTCCTCAGTAGCTCAGCTGGTTAGAGTCCCGCATGTGCGGGATTAACCATGAGGTCACAGGAAATTAAACGTAATTTCCGTAGATAGAAAAATTACCTCGGTACGACACCATGCATCGGTGTTCTAGTCTCGGCCCAGCCGGGATTGCTGAAGTGAAGAGTTGTTATCGCTTGACTTTCGAATCGAAATTCAACCGAAAATTCCTCAGTAGCTCAGCTGGTTAGAGCACATGACTGTTAATCATGGGGTCCCTGGTTCGAGCCCAGGCTGAGGAGCTAAGGCCATCACATTTATTTGTTGATGGCCTTTTTTATTTTGGGAAATAATCATGGGGTCTTTGGCTCGTCCCGCACGTGCGGGAGAGGAGCTAAGGCCATCACATTTATTTGTTGATGGCCTTTTTTATTTTAAAAATTTTCACCATGTACTATATCTACTTTCTTT
>JBIKSC010000192.1:0-5075 GCA_044348775.1 Flavobacteriales bacterium
TACACTTACCGTCGAGAATTCGTGTGGTGATACAGACACAGAGACCATCAACGTAGAAGTTGACGAACCCATCCTACCAGTGATTAGCGCATCGGGTCCAACAACTATTTGTGGTGACGAATCGATTTCCTTAAACACTGTTGCAGGAGGTATACTTCAGTGGCGATTAGACGGAGCCGACATTGCCGGTGAAACGGTCAACTCCATTACCGTAAACCAAAGTGGAACTTATACCGTATTGGTGAATAACGGCATTTGCACCAATGAATCGCTACCCATTATCGTTACTGTTAACCCGGTTCCGACAGCTGCCGTGCTAAACACCGATACTGAGGTTTGCGAAAATGACGGACTTATGCTCGAAGCTGCCCCTGCATATGATGCATATTCATGGGCTGAAAATGGAGTTCCTTTCGCAAGTACTGTCAATTACAACATGATTACGAGTAATGCGGGTACATTCAACTATGAACTGACGGTAACTGAAAACGGCTGCGAAAGCGAGCCCTTTCCGGTAACCGTCCTTGTGCACGCCTATCCTGTTGTTGCCATTGCACCGGCAGGGCCTCTTGATTTATGCCCCGGAGAAGAAATCGTTCTCAACTCAGTTAATACACATGCGTCCTATCAATGGTTTGAAAACGGTGCTGCAACAGGAACAGGCGCTACTTTAAATGTGGCATACGATCAAGCAAACAATGTAACACTGGAGGCAACCGATAATGGCTGCACAAGCACAAGCGCGAGTGTTGCGTTAACCTCGCACCCAGTGGCAACCGTGGCAACTTGGTCACCGCCCAATTATGCAGAAAACAACATCGTAGCTACTTGCCTAACAGAACACCCAATATTGGGAATATCTGATGGCCCCGTTATTCAGTGGTATCACGACGGTATAGCCGTGTCGGGAGCGACCGGACTCATCTTCAATACTACAGCCGATGGACAGTATTATTTCACGGCTTCACTCACCGGAGAATGCCCCATCTATAGCGATACCATTACGGTCGATTTAGCCATCGATATGTCGATTGAAACTACCGCTTCCAAGGATACAGCATGTGAAGGCGAAATTGTAGAAATCATTCCAACCGGCAATTTTGTGAGCTACAGTTGGCCAGGCGGAATTATAGCCGATACACTTTTTGCCACCAACAGTGGCGTTTATGTCGTTACGGCGCATCTCGTAAGCTGCGACACAACCGATACGGTTGCCGTATTCTTTAGTCCGTATCCGGAAATATTCGCGGGCGAGGACTTTTACAGCGACTGTGAGGAAAACACCCTGCTCTATGGTGAAAGCACTGGCGATGAAACTTATTGGGAAGTGAATGGCGTATTTGCAGGAGAAGGAGATACATTGGCTATTGCTACACCAAACCAAACCTCCAACCTAGTTATGATAAGTGAACTCAATACCTGTGAGGTTCGGGACACTGTTGTGATTGAAGTGGATTGTGTTTACATCTATGCCCCTTCTGCAATAACACCTGATGGTGATGGATTAAACGACGTGTTCAGAGTTTACGCTAACGGATTATCAGCTTATAAGCTTCGAATTTTCAATCGATATGGTCAATTGGTTTGGGAAACTACCGATCCTGAAGATGTTTGGACAGGAGGCTCTCCCGACTACTATTTGCCAAACGGTGTTTATACGTGGCAAGTGGAAGCACTCGACTTCAAACAGAATGAAGCAATCAGTAAATCCAGAAGCAGAGGAAGCATTTTGGTAGTGCGATAAGGCCTAAGAACGAGTACTCTTCAAAAAGTACGAATTACAGGGAAGTCACAATCACATCAGTCGTTTGTGGAGCGGTGGTGGTGATTCCCTGCAATCCTATAATCCTACAATCCCTTAATCATGTCCTAGCCAAAATTCTGCATTTCCACCAAGCGCTTATACACCCCATCTTTGGACATGAGCTCATCGTGGGTTCCCTGCTCGGCGATGGTACCCGATTGAATGACAATAATCTTATCGGCCTTTTTGATGGTACTTAGGCGGTGAGCTATTACTAGTGAGGTGCGATTTTCCATCAGTTTATTGATGGCTTCCTGCACCAGTTGCTCGCTTTGGGTATCGAGTGCTGATGTGGCCTCATCTAAAATGAGAATAGGCGGATTTTTATAGAGTGCACGTGCAATAGCAAGGCGTTGCTTTTGCCCACCACTCAGCTTGTTTCCTCCATCGCCCACGTTGTATTCATATTGCTCCGGAAGAGGGTTGATAAACTCCTCGGCATTTGCCATGCGAGCACTTTGCACAATGCGCTGCATATCCGTTGCTGCATCATCTCCTAGCGCAATGTTGTTTTTGATCGAATCGTTGAAAAGGATGGACTCCTGCGATACAAAACCCATCAAGCTTCGCACATCGGCCACTTTACAATCACGCAAGGATATACCATCAATAAGCACCTCTCCAGCGAGCGGATCATAGAAACGAGCCAGCAAGGAAGCAAGCGTGCTCTTTCCACTGCCGCTCGGACCCACGAGCGCAACGGTTTGTCCTTTTTCAATCGTGAACGATAAGTCGTGTATTACAGGATCACCGTAGTAGCCAAATCGGATGTTCCGAAACTCGATTTTCTCATTAAATCCGCTGAGCGAACGAGGCGATTCCGAATCGCTCACGGTCAGAGGCGCATCGAGTATTTCGTTGATGCGTTCGAGGGAAGCAGCGCCCTTACTGATTTTGAAAATCGCATCACTAAACGCACGCGCAGGTTGGATGATTTGAGAAAAAACTACCAAATACCCTATCAGCAATTCCCCTCCCATTTCACCACTAATAACGATACGTCCGCCCACAAACAATAAGATTGAAATAACGATAAGCGAGATGAACTCACTCATAGGCGAACTCAAATACTCGCGGCGGTACAGGCGGTGCATCAAACGGAAATACTGATCGTTCATTCCGTCGAAACGCTGTTGAAACTGCTTCTCGGCATTGAACACTTTGATGATGCGGTTGCCGGACAACGTCTCTTCAATGATGGATATCAAATCGCCTAAGCTTCCCTTGCCACGCTTGGCCGCATTCTTCAAACTCTTGGCAATGCGAGAAATGAGAAATCCACTCAACGGCAGGAATAAAAACGCAAAGAGCGTGAGCTTCCAACTGATCACGATAAGTGTTGCCAGTGAAATAATGATCATAACCGGCGACTTCAACAAGGCTTCCAGCGTTCCAATGACACTGAATTCGATTTCCATCAAGTCATTGGTCATGCGTGAAATGATGTCGCCTTTGCGCTCATTGGTGAAATAAGCAACAGGCAAATCGAGAATCTTTTTGTAGAGTTTCTCTCGCAAGTCGCGAGAGACCGACGTTCTGATTTTCGCAATGCTCAAGAGCGACAGATAGTTCACCAAGTTCTTCAGCAAAGCAAGTACAACAATGAAAGCACACATGAGAGCCAGAGCCGTGCCTTGTCCATTGGCCGCTATAAAAGCATCGAGCGATGAGCTTGCCCATTGCCATAGCGCATTGCTTTCAGCCGATGCAGAAGGCTTTCCACTATTGACGCGAAACAGGATGTAGAGAAAAGGGACAACAGCCAAAAACGTAAACAGCGAGAAAACCGCATTCAGAATATTGAACAGAAAGTTCACTCCGATACTTGTTCTGTAAGGCTGCACCAACTGCCATATTTCACGAAACTTACTCATATACCATTTCAGACGAGTTCTGCATCTAGCAAATCCATGCCCGTATAATTACTTGGTGTTATTGCTTTCAATTCGGACTTTACCGTGTCATTCAAATTAAGAGAATCAATGAATGAAACGATATCAGCAGCGGTCACTTGTGTCTTGCCACGCGTTAGATCTTTGAGAGCTTCATACGGATTGGGGTATGCCTCGCGGCGCAGGATGGTCTGAATTGCCTCAGCCACAACGGCCCAGTTATCTTGAAGATCTTGTTTGAGCGCATCTTCGTTGAGCAGCAGCTTATCGAGCCCCTTCTCAATGGAGTTGAAAGCGATAATCATGTGCGCAAATGGAACTCCCACGTTGCGCAGCACGGTGCTGTCGGTAAGGTCTCGCTGCAGGCGGCTTACAGGAAGTTTGGCTGCCAAGTGCTCGAGCAAAGCGTTTGCAATGCCGAGGTTTCCCTCCGCATTTTCAAAGTCGATGGGGTTCACCTTGTGTGGCATGGCCGAAGATCCGATCTCCCCTTCCTTCACTTTCTGACGGAAGTAGTTCATGGAGATGTAGGTCCAGATGTCACGGCTGAGGTCGACTAAGATTGTATTGGTGCGCTTCAGCGCGTCGAACGCTGCTGCCATGTTGTCGTAATGCTCAATTTGTGTCGTGAACCGCGAACGGCGCAAGTTCAATTTCGTAGCAAGAAAACCTGTTGCGAAGTCGGCCCAATCGATATTTGGATAAGCCACATGGTGAGCATTGAAGTTACCGGTAGCACCGCCGAACTTGGCGTTGTATGGAATCTCTTCGAGTTGATTAAGTTGCTCGTCAAGACGATCGACAAACACATAAAACTCTTTACCTAATTTGGTTGGCGAAGCCGGTTGTCCGTGTGTGCGCGCCAGCATTGGCACATCCTTCCATTCCTTCGCGAAGTTGACCAATCGCTCCAGAATACGGTCGATAGCGGGGATATAAATCTCTTCAATCGCATCGCGAAACGACGCGGGTATCGCAGTGTTGTTTATGTCTTGCGAAGTAAGTCCGAAGTGAATAAACTCTTTGTGAGCTGACAATCCGAGACCTTCAAATTTTTCCTTCAGGAAATACTCAACAGCCTTTACATCGTGGTTGGTGGTGCGCTCCAACTCCTTTATTCGCAATACATCGTTGTCAGACATTTCCCAGTATACCTTCCGCAAACTCTCCAACTGCGCAGGCGTTATGCTGCTCAATTGTGGCAGAGGTATTTCACACAAACTGATGAAGTATTCTATTTCGACCCAAACGCGGTATTTCATGAGCGCATGCTCAGAGAAGTAACCGCTTAGGATTTGCGTTTGCTTGCTATAGCGACCGTCGATGGGTGAAATGGCTTTGAGAGCGGTGATGTCCATGGCGCGAAGATAAGGACTGAG
>JBIKSC010000025.1:0-17593 GCA_044348775.1 Flavobacteriales bacterium
GGAAGCCACGTGGCCATCATTGCAGGCATGAAATACTGCAAGGGTGACGCGGCTGTTTTCCTTGCCGCCGATTTACAAGATCCGCCTGAGCTCGTGGAAGATATGATTGTGAAATGGGAAGAGGGCTACGACGTTACATGGGCGGTTCGTGCCGAGCGTCGCGGCGTATCTCGCACTTCGGTATTTTTCTCGAACATGTTCTATCGTTTGCTCAATAGCATGACCGAGATTCACTTTCCGAAGAAGGGTGCCGATTATGCCTTGATGGATCGCAAGGTGGTGGATGGGTTGGTGCAATCGGCAGGTAGCAAGCCTAGTCTTGGAGCACTTATCTCCTGGCTCGGATTCAAGCAAACGGAAATTCCTTACGTGAAGGAGGAGCGCAAGTTCGGACGCTCGAAATGGACCCTTTCCAAGAAACTTAACGCCTTTGCCGATGCATTCGTTGGGTTTTCTTACCTGCCCATGCGCTTCATGTCGCTTGTAGGATTTGTTGCCGCGTTTTGCGGTTTTTCCTATGCTCTTTTTGTTGTCGTCATGCGTTTTGTAGTGGGACATCCCATTGAAGGTTGGGCATCACTGATGGTCGTGACGTTGATTATCGGCGGACTTCAAATGTTGATGCTGGGCGTGCTTGGTGAGTATCTTTGGCGAAATTTGGAGGAATCGCGCAAACGCCCGCTGTTTCTCATTGAAGACCATAAAGGAATTGAACCGTGAATTTTATCCCAGTCGTAATCTATAGTATCGTTTATGCTGCCCTCAATGTATCGGGAGCCGCGCTCATAAAAACCGAATTGAAAGGAACGAAGCTGAGTGGCCTTTCGGAGTACTTTTTCTTTTTGTTTCGCTTTCGGGTTATGGCCGGTTTTGCAGTTGTATTCATCTCAGCCTTGGTGCTCATCAAAGCGCTGAGCATCGCGAAGATTTCATTGGTCAACCCGGTAGCCACAGGTGTCAACTTCTTGTTTACGCTGGCTGTAGGATATTTTCTTTTCGAAGAACGAATTGGCTGGGCGCACTACCTGGGCCTGGTGCTCATCTTGACGGGTATTCTGATAATCAGCGCGGCTGAGCGTTGATGCCAGCCTTGTTTTTCCATTGAGCGTAAGCGCCTGCGATCATGAGGATAAAAAACGGGAAAGACGTTGCCAGATAGCGTTGCTCGATGTATCCGAGATAACTAAGAACGGCAATAAAACTAACGGGTAGAAAAGCCCATAGCAATAACTCGCGTCGCATACTGAAGAGCCACCAAGCCGATACTAACAGTGCCATTGCATGGACAAGCCAAAGAGAAACTAAACTCCATGCCTTTATTCCTTTTTGTATGAGGTTCATTTTGTCGACCGACGGAAACGGAATGTCGTCGATACGGCCGGGAAAAAGAAAGAGCCGCGCGAAACGAATCTTGTTGCCTATACGGTAATCCCAGACGTGCTCCTTTTTATAAGCTGCATTATAGGTATTTGCGCGTTGTATCACCGATTGCTGCAGTGAATCGTGCGCCGTTATCGTCAACGATGTATCGGAAAGTGAGCGGTAATCGGAGCGCAATTGTGCGAGTTCACCCTCGTGCATGCCAGCAGTGAAATGGCGTTCCGCAAATGGGCCTGGTGTTCGATCGCTCATGGGCTGATTAAAAAACCAGTATGCACCGCCTCCTTTAGACCATGGCTGGAAATCTTCCCCCATTGTAATAATCAGGTTTCGAATAGCCGATAGCTCGGGTGTAAGGTTGTACATGCATTCATCCAATGGAGCTACGAGTACCACATTACGTCCATAGGTAAGGTGGTTGCGCAGGGTCCACAAACCAAGTGAAAGCAACAATGGGAGTGCTAACAGGAAGCCTGCGTGTACGATTGTTTTTCCGTTCTTCCAATGATGTGCCAGCACCATTACGCCCATAACCGGTGCTGCAAGCAAGGTGATTTGTCGGAGGAAAATAGCCCAGGCGAGAAATAAACCTGCATAGACTAGCAGCGATTTACGGTGCGATTGAAAGTAGGAAGAGAGAAAATAGAATGCGGTGATGAGTGCAGAAATACAAAAGCTGTCAGACAACAGGTAAACGTTCCGCAGCGCAATGAATGATGTGACACATGAAAGCAGAGTGGTTGCATGAAATGCTTTTCGATTGCCGAATAAACGAGCAGCCAGAATCGCGAGGAGCAAGGTGGCTATGCTGTCAAAAATCACCTGTATAACCACAATTGCTTGCTGGGCATTTACTTCCGAGAGAAACATGCGCAATGGCCAGTAAACGGGCAATACACCCGGCATTCGGCACATGCCGTAGTATTCGCCTGTTTCGATGAGTTGCTCTACAGGGTAGTAATAGGTTTGACTATCGCCGCCATACAATCCTATCGAACCAACAGAAAACTCCGGATTCCATTGTGGGTTGCGTAATGTGGTGAATAATACAAGCCAAACCACTTTGGCAGCGAGTATAAACAGGAACCACTTGAACAGTGTACTTCGCGAGGGCAGCAAGGATTGTTCAAGCATCATTGTTTTTGGGGGCTACTTTAATAGATCTCTCAAGGCAGCAACTACTGCACTCACATCGTTTGCATCCATCGGCACATAAAGCGGAATAATGATGCTTCGGTCGCATGCTTCTTCGGTGCGCGGCAACGACAATCCTTCACACATGGCTTTGTACGCTGTTTCGCGGTGTGAGGTCATCACTCCACGGCGTGATGCGATGCCTTTATCGAGCAACGCCTGCATCAGTTCATTGCGCGACATCGGCGCATTTTCTTTCAAATAAATACTGAATGATTGCCAGTTGGTGAAATAGCCGCTTTCCTCGCGAGGCAAACGAATGCAATCGATATCGGCCAACTCGGTGAGGTAGCGAGCCGCAATCTTTCTGCGTTCCTCTACAATCCAGTCGAGCTTGGCCAATTGCTGAATACCCACTGCCGCTTGAATGTCGGTCATGCGGTAGTTGTAGGCTACTTCCAGGTGGTCTTCGAAAATGATTTTTGTAGCGCCGTGACGTGCGCCTGCATTAACGCTCATGCCATGCTGACGCAACAACTTCATGCGCTCGGCATAGGCGTCATTGTTGGTGGTGACCATGCCACCGTCACCGGTGCTGATCACTTTTCTGGGGTGAAATGAAAAACACACCAGGTCGGAGTGAGCTCCGATTTTTTTGCCTTGGTACGAAGATCCTGCTGCGCATGCGGCATCTTCAATCAAGATGAGATTGTGTTTCTTGCAAAGTGCAGAGAACGCATTGATGTCAGCCGGCATGCCTATTTGATGCACGAGCAAAATCGCTTTCGTTTTAGGCGTGATGCGGTGCTCTGTGTCGGCCACATCGAGGTTGTATGTTTCCGGATGTACTTCTGCGAAAACCGGTGTTGCTCCCACATACATGATGCTGTTAGCCGTAGCGATATAACTCATGCTGGGGCAAATAACCTCGTCGCCTGCTTGTATGCCTGCCACTATCAAGGCGAGGTGCAAACCTGTGGTGCAATTGCTTACGGCAACGGCGTGTTTTGCTCCGGTATAGGCTGCGAATTTCTCTTCAAACTCTTGCACTCGCGGACCTTGGGTTATCCAACCCGACATAATTGCGTCGTACGCGGCTTGCGCGTCTTGTTCGGTAAGGTAAGGTTTAGCAATAGGTATCATGAGCAATTATCTTCCAATGCCGATGTAGTGAATACCGGCTTGTTCTACTTGTTGTTTGTTGAGTTGATTGCGTCCGTCAATGATTACACGCACACCTGAAGCGCTCAATGCAGCGTAATCGAGGTGCTGATATTCTTTGTGCATCGTTACTAAAAACACGGCTTCCGATGAGGTTGAGTACAAATCGGCCGCAGGGGTGAAGCCCTTCTTCTCAATTTCAGCTGCGCTGAATTCGGTGTCGTGCAGACATACCTCGAAGTTGTTTTTTAGCAATGCTTCGCGCAGCAAATAACTGGTGCTGAAGGTGTCTTCTTTGATGTTTGGGCGGAAGCTCAACCCGAGTATCAGTGCTTTCTTGTTGGACACATGCATCGAAGCGAGTGCCACCGCATAAGCAGCCATTTCGTCGTTGATCACACGGCTTCTGCTGGCCAATTCAAAGTCGAGTCCGGCTTGCTTGAAGTTGTTGATCAGGAAGTAAGGATATACGGGCGTGCAGTGACCGCCTACACCAATACCTGGCTGCAACAAATGCGCTTCGCCGTCGGTGTTGATGAGTGGAATGAGATCGGCGAAATTCACGCCGATACGATTGGAGAATGATGCCAGTTGGTTGGATAGCGCAATGTTCACATCGCGGTAGGCCATACCGGCCAACTTTACCATTTCGGCTGCTTCAATGCTGTCCACGATATGGATGAGTGAACGATCGAAAAACCACTGATAAATCTCGAGGGCTTTTTCTGTAGCCTGGGGCGATACGCCGCCTATCACTTTCGGTGTGCGCAACAATTGCTCGAGCATGGTGCCGCTCTTGATGCGCTCGGGGCTGTGCACCAACAAGAAGTCGGTGCCGTGTTTTTTGCCGGTCGATTCAATAGCAGGAACCACTACATCGCGGCCATAGCCAACGGGAATCGATGTTTCAATAACAATCAAAACATTGTTGCTGAAATGAGGTGCCAGCTCTCGGAAGCAATTGAGGAACGGCTCGTCGAGTATGTTTTTTTGCTGGTCTACCAATAATGGGATGGCCACAATCACTGCAGCACTATCGTGCACTTGCGAGAAGTCGTTGGTGACAATCAACTGCCCTGATGAGAATGAAGAGGTCAATGCCTCTGCTAGTCCGGGCTCGTTGGTTTCATATTGGCCTTCGGAAAAAACACGGTGCAGCTGCGGATTGATGTCTACAGCAACGACCTGAATGCCGTTTTTAAGCATGTTGGCCACAATGGCTTGGCCAATCTTTCCGAATCCAACTACACTAATTTTTTTCATAATTTTCTTTGAACCATTTCAACGTGTTGAAGACTCCCTGAGCAAGATTCACTTTTGGCTGCCAGCCATACATGTCGCGCAGTTTATTCACTTTCGGATAACGCACTCGGATTTCGGTGAAGTCCATGGGCACGAAATCAATTTTCGAATGAGATGGCGTACCGGCTAAATCACCTGCTGCGCGAATAACTTCTTCGCCGAGGCTTACGGTGGAGGCAATAGCCCAGGGGTTGCCCACATTGAAACACTCAGGACCCTGATGAGGCTTGTTGAAGATCACCATCAACGCTTCGATGAAGTCGGTGATGTAGCACCATGAGCGAATGGCCATGCCGCTTCCTTCGATGTGAAGGTCTTTTTGCTCAAGCACGTTCTTGCAGAAATTGGCAATGGCACCTTCGCCGATTTGGCGCGGGCCGTATATGTTGAACGGACGAATGATGGTGCTTGTCCATCCGTATTCTTCGCTGTAGCGGAAGATGAGTTGCTCACCTCCGATTTTGCTGCCGGCATAACACCAGCGTTTGTCTTGCGGTGGGCCGATGCGCTGGTAAGACTCTTCGTCGACCTCAACTGCATCGGTTCCGAAGGTTTCACTCGTACTCATGTCGAATATGCGCTTGATACCGAGTTCCACCATGCACTCCAACACGTTGTAAGTGCCGATTAGGTTTACCTTGAGGGTCTTCGCAGGGAAGTTGTAATAGTTGCTTACACCGGCAATTGCTGCCATGTGAAAAACCATCTCGGAGCCTGCCATGGCTGCCTTCAATTGATCTTTATCGAGAATATCGCCTTGAGTGAATTTCACCGAGGGATGCTCCAGAATAGAAGAGTATTTAATTGCATTGCGATGCAGATTGTCGAAAATGTGCACCTGATGTCCTTCAGCAACAAGACGTTCGGTAAGGTGCGATCCGATGAAGCCGGCGCCGCCGGTTACAAATACGTTCATAGGGTATGGTTTGGCCACGCGAATGTAAGCAGAAATGGGGTGCCACAGCCATTATGCAAGCGTCTCAGCATGCTTTTGCCGAGTGGCTTTAAATTGATCGATGCCGGCTGCGATAAACCCCGCGCATAGCATTAGAAAGAAAGGGTAGGAGGTAGCCAGGTAGCGCTGCTCAACGAAGCCAATGTAGCTATGCACCAGAACGAGCCCCATCGGCAAACACATCCACACGGCGTATTCCCATTTTCTGCGAATCGTCCAAACAGCTAACGCAATCAAGCTGAGCGTGCTCAACAAGGGTAGGGCTATCAGGCTGCCTGCCTTGATGATTTTCTGTACGAAGTTCATCTCTTGAAGTGCCGGAAAGGGCAGATCATCGATGCGTGTAGGGAAGAGAATCATGCGCGCAAATTTGATTTTGTTCAGCACATGGTAGCGAAACGGATGAGCGGTTGTGTAGGATGCACGTATGCGTTGACCTCGTTCGATAATCGATTGCTCTAGGGCCAGTGAATCGCTTTCGGAGAGTATGCCTGAGTGAAGTTGGTGATAGTCTTTTTTCAGTGAAAGCAGTATGACTGAGTCGCAACCGGGTGTGAAGTCGTCGGCTTCAAAGGGCATGGGAAGTTCTTTAGGAGAGTCGAAAAACCAGTGAGATTCACCACCCACAGCCCACGGTTGGTAGTCGCCTCCGCTGGCCAGAATCCATTCGCGAATAGCGGCGAAGTCGGGTGTTATTTGAGGTTGGCATTCTCCCAGTGGGGCAAGCAGCACAACCGTCCTCCCGTAGGTAAGCTTGTTGCGAAGCGTCCAAGCGCTCAATGCAAGGATGGTGGGAAGTACGATCACCAAGGCGAAGCGCAGACTACGAAACGAGAGGCCATGAACGAGTGGGATAAGAATGGCAACTCCGGGCACAACCACGAGCATGGCGGGTCGCAGAAGCATGGCTATGCAAAGACCAACTCCGGTGAGTAGAAGGTGCCGGTAATTTCGGTCGATAGCAAAACTTGAAAAGCTGAACAGGGAAAGAATGGTAATCGAAATGCACAAGCTGTCGGAGAGGAGGTAGTTGTTTCGGACCGCAGTGAAGGTGCTTATGCACGCGAGCAAATAGGTGAGGTGCATGGCTCGTATCGATTGAAAGATGCGCGCAGCGAGCATCCCCAACGTCCATGTGGCGAAAATGTCGAAGATCACTTGCAGCATAACCATGGCCTGCATTGCCATCGTTTCGGGCATGAATAAGCGCAACGGAACATAGAAGGGCATGAGGCCCGGCAAATGACACATGCCCTGGTAGTGGCCATCGTGTATGAATGATTCCATTGGTCTATAGTACCCAAACGATTCATTGGGTTGAAGTGCAATGTGCCCAACCGTGGCATGTTCTGTCCATGCATTGCTGCGAAGCACAATGAAGAGCACAAACCACATCACCTTAGCAGCGGCAATGGCGAGAAGCCAGCGATACAACACCTGCTTTTGAATCGGGAATGTTCGGCACAACGTTACCATTGAGCGAATGTAATGCGAAGCGTTGATTTCAATTGGCGAAGTTCCTTAAGAACGGAAGCGATACACTTCCCACACGAGTTTCGACATGTCGCGAATGGCAAGGCTGAGCGTTTTCCAACCTCCGCCTTTAGGAGTTCCAAATTCACGGCGCAAATAGGCCGTAGGCATTTCAATGGGACGCACCCCTTTGCGATAGAGTTTGGCGCAGATCTCACTTTCCACCAGCGAACTGGTGAGGCGCGGTTGTATGCTGCGCAATTGAGATAGCCTGTAAACCTTTACCCAGTTCACATCGCGCAGGAAAATACCCAGTACATGCTGATTGAAAAGCCGGTTGCCCCAGCTCAATAGCCTGCGGTATGTGCTATAACCGGTGTTGATGCGGTAGAAGGCGTAGTAGGTGCTGTCGTCGAAGGGCTTCACTTCCTTCAATAATGCGAGATCAAACTGATTGTCACCCGGGATAGCGCACACATACTCTTTCGTAGCAGCGGCATAACCTGAACGCAACGCATTTCCGATTCCTTTGTTTACCTCGTGGCGAATCAGTCGAAGGGCAGGAAACGATGCTGCCTTTTCCATCACCTCATCAGCGGTACTATCGCTGCTGCCATCGTCTACTACAATGAGTTCATAGTCGGATGAAATTTCTGGAAGCAGTTTACAGCATAAGTCAATCACACGGCCAATATTGCCTGCCTCGTTGTAGCAGAAAACAATCAGGGAAAGTGGGATTTTCGATTGCATGTTGTTGTGCGACGCAAATCAAATCCGAAAATCAATACAAACCATCAGATTCATGTTTGAAATGTAATGGTTGATTCAACCGTTCGATTTTGCGCAGCAAAAAAAAATAGGCACGCATGCAATGCGAATAACCTTTTGGTGCAACAGTGCACGTAAGCAATGCGAGCAATAATTTCGTGCAATAGGGGCACGCATGCAATGCGTGCCTACCGCCAATTTCGAGAAGGGCTACCTATCACCTATCACCTATCACCTATTACCTATTACCTATTACCTCTTCAACAACGCCTTTTCCAGCACTTCATACATTTCATTCACGAAATGAAACTTCAGTCCTTTCAAATAGCGTTCGTTGATTTCGTCGATGTCTTTACGGTTGCGTTCCGACAAAATAATTTCTTTGATACCTGCGCGTTTGGCGGCGAGAATTTTTTCTTTGATTCCTCCTACAGGAAGCACTTTGCCACGAAGTGTTATTTCGCCTGTCATGGCCAGGTACTTCTTCACGCGGCGTCCAGTGAAGGCTGAAGCTAGCGCAGTGAGAATCGTGATACCTGCCGACGGACCATCCTTGGGAACGGCTCCTTGAGGAACGTGCACGTGTACGTTTTTCAAATCGAAAATTTCATCGTCGAGTTCTAACAATTCTGAGTGGGCCTTCAGGTATTCCAGTGCAATGACAGCACTCTCTTTCATCACGTCACCCAAATTGCCCGTGAGTGTTAGCTTTCCTTTTCCACGTGTGAGCGATGTTTCGATGAATAGGATGTCGCCGCCTGTTGGTGTCCATGCAAGTCCCGTCACAACACCGGGAGTATCGTTGTCGGAGTACTTGTCTTTTTCGTACGAAGGACCGAGTACTTTCAATACTTCTTCTACATTCAAATCGGTGGTGAATTTCTCTTCCATCGCAATTTGCTTGGCGCGATTGCGAACAAGTTTGCCAATGCGTTTTTCAAGCGAACGAACACCGCTTTCGTTGGTGTATTCTTCGATGAGCTTCACAAGCACAGCATCGCTGAATCGGATGTTGGATTGTGTAATCCCATTTTCACGAAGCTGCTTCGGTACGAGGTGTCGTTTGGCGATTTCTAGTTTTTCTTCAACGGTGTATCCTGTTACTTCGATGATCTCCAAACGGTCGCGCAGTGCGGGTTGTATGGTGCTAAGCGAATTGCTGGTGGCAATAAACATCACCTTAGAAAGGTCGTAGTCGAGCTCTACATAGTTGTCGTAAAAAGCATGGTTTTGTTCGGGGTCGAGCACTTCGAGCAAAGCGCTGGAAGGGTCGCCGTGAATGCCTTGTCCAACTTTGTCAATTTCATCTAATACGAAAAGAGGATTCGATGTGCCCGATTTTTTCAATGATTGAAGTATGCGGCCGGGCATGGCGCCAATGTAGGTTTTGCGGTGTCCGCGTATCTCGGCTTCATCGTGCAAACCACCCAGTGCCATGCGCACATATTTGCGGCCTAGTGCTTCTGCAATCGATTTTCCGAGCGATGTTTTACCAACACCGGGCGGGCCATATAGACATAGGATAGGCGCCTTCATGTCGCCTTTTATTTTTAATACCGCCAAATGTTCAATGATGCGCTCCTTCACTTTTTCAAGTCCGAAATGATCGCGGTCGAGCACTGCCTTGGCGTGTTTCAAATCGAAGTTATCGTCGCTGTAATCGTTCCACGGTAAGTCGAGAAGTGTGTCGACGTAGTTGGCTTGCACACTGTATTCACCTGCTTGCGGATTCATGCGTTCCAGCTTGCCTATTTCTTTGACAAATGCCTTAGCCACATGCTCCGGCCATTGCTTGTCTTTCGCTCGGCGCTTCTTCTCTTCAATCTCTTCCTTCATCGGGTTCGCTCCGAGCTCATCCTGAATCTGCTTCATCTGCTGTTGCAGGAAGTATTCGCGCTGTTGCTTGCTGATGTCGGTGTGAACTTTCTTCTGAATTTCGTTTTTCATCTCGAGCATCTGCAGTTCCTTGTTGAGCAACTCGAGTACTTTCGATGCGCGTTGTCCTAAGTCTGCAATCTCCAGCAGCATTTGCTTCTCCGAAGTTTCAACCTTCATGTTGGATGAGATGAAATTCGTGAGGAAACTCAGCCCGTGTATATTCTTAATCGCCATCGACGCTTCGTTGGGAATGTCGGGCGAGAGGTGAATAATCTTGAGTGAAATGTCTTTGAGCGATTCAAATAGCGCTTGTTGCTCTTTGCTTTCGTTGTTGCGGTTTTTCTCCGGGTATACCTGCACTTGCGCAGAGAAGTATGGGTCGGTAGAAACCAAGCCTGTTATTTCGAAACGCTTTTTTCCTTGTAGAATAACCGTTGTGCTGCCATCGGGCATTCGCAGCATACGCATGATGCTGGCCTGCGTGCCAATGCGATGTAGGTCTTCGAAAGTAGGCTCTTCGATGTCGGGGTTGGTTTGTGTTACCACCCCAATCACTTTATTTCCCTTGTTTGCTTCTTGCACCAGACGGATGCTTTTGTCGCGCCCTACGGTAATGGGTATTACCACACCCGGGAAGAGTACGGTGTTGCGCAAGGGTAACAATGGCAACACTTCCGGAGTGTGCTCATTGTCCATTTGCTCTTCATCTTCAGGAGTGATGAGCGGTATATATTCATGGTCTTCCACTTCCTGGTCGGCCATGTATTGTTTCCATTCTTTCATGCTATTCAGCTTATGGGGGCAAGGTTAGTAGCCCCGTTGTGAGACCGAACCGTTTTCAAGGGATATGCCAAGCGATAAAGACTGACTTTATGACGCGCTGTTTCGATGCGACGCTGTTTCCTCGTAGATGTATACGAGCAGTGCGCGCATGGAGTCGGTCAAGGTTTGTGATCGACGCTGCATTACTTTGTGGATGGTAGCAAAGGCTTTCTCCGGATTGTATTCTTCCCAACCTTCAGGGCCACCCCACGAAAAGGAGGGGATGTGTTTGTCTGGAAAGCCACCGCCAAATATGTTGGCATTCACGCCGGTAACGGTGCCGGTGTTGAACATGGTGTTGATGCCACATTTGCTGTGGTCGCCCATGATGAGCCCGCAAAATGTCAGTCCAGTGTCAGCGAAATCTGCTTTTTCGTAACTCCAAATACTCACGTTGGAGTAATTATTCTTGAGATTCGATGTATTCGTGTCGGCGCCCAAGTTGCACCACTCACCAATGAGTGAGTTGCCAACGAAGCCATCGTGTGCTTTGTTGGAATGGCCATAGAAAATGGAATTCGATACTTCACCGCCCACTTTGCACTGCGGACCGATAGTGGTGGCACCGTAGATTTTTGTTCCCAATTTCAGCGTAGCGTGTTCGCCCAAATAAAAACCACCACGTATATGCGACCCTTCCATCACTTCTGCATCACCGTCGATATAGATAGGACCGTCAAGAGTATTGAATGTGGTCGCGTACACCTTGGCTGTCTCATGCACAAAGAGCAACTCGGGGTTGCCTATCACCGTGTTTGACGAATGCAATGCGGCAATAGCGTTGTTCTTCGGCAGAAGTCCGAAGTCGAAGTTCATGGCCATTGCATTGAGCGAAAACAAATCGGTGATACGCTCAATCCATCGCAATTCTGCTTTCGACTCCAATACGTGTTCGCTTTGATTTCCCAAACTATCGGAGCATCGTGCTAGCACGGTTTCTCCTTTTTTGAGCACATCACCCGGCTGCATTGATTTCAGTTCTTGCAGCAAAGAGTCGGTAGGGAAAAGCCTAGCATTCACGTGCAATTGCAATTGTGCCGATGCCTCCTCGAAAATTGCACGCAACGATATGCGAGTGTCATGAACAACATCCGTATTGAACAGACGGGCATATCGCTGAGCCATGGTCATCATGCCCATGCGCAAATCGCCAACGGGACGTGTGTATACAAGCGGTAAAAAACGACTCCAGAGATGATCTTCGAAAAGGACTATTTGCATGAGGTGATAGGTGATTTAAATTGGAGAGCAAGATAAAATCAGACCGTCCGCGATTAATGGATTAGATTCATTTTTCTCCATTCTCCATTTGTCACTAGTCATTTGTCACTAGTCATTTGTCATTCTACCACGCGTTAATCGCCGTTGTCACGCTGATGTGATTGCTTGGTCCGGCGAGGTGATAAATGGAACGGCCGTAGCTGATGTGGAATTTGGAAACGCGCACTCCGAATCCAAAAGAGAAACCCGCCATTCCGGGTTTGTCTTCCAGTTTTAATTCCTGACGCTTGCGGTAGTTGTATCCAATGCGCAAGTGCATGTTTTTGGATAGAATGAACTCAGATCCGACAGTTACATGTCGCATGAACTTATCTCCAAATTCCCATTTTTCTTTTTCGATGATTTCTCCGGTAATTGGGTCTGTTATAATAATGCGATTGGGGTTTTCCCAAACAAGATCCCATTGTTGCATATTGGAGTATACCACAGAGAATCGGAATGGAGCATGCGCCGGTCGTTTCACGAATCCTACTTGCAACTGCAGAGGAAGCTTTTCCCGATTCCCGGGAGTAAAGGTTTTTAGCTGGTACCCAAGATTATTGAATACAATGGATGCAGAGAAATTTTTAGATGGCTTGTTGTACGTGAAGCCTCCTTCAAGAGCTAATGCCAACGAGGTATAACTAGCTAAATAGGAATACATGGTTTTAATTGCCAGTCCACCGCTCCAAAGGCTGTCAATCTCATAGCCTGCTGCAAAGTTGAACGTGTAGTCGGACGCTGAAAATTCCCCTAGTTCATAGCCGAGAGCATCCAGAGATGTCTGCTTGCCGTAATTGCAGAATTGAATGGTAGTTCCTGCGGTAATTCTGGGTTTAATGCGGTGAGCATACGTTGCATAGCCCATGGCAATACCGTCGAAATAATCAACAAAACTCAGCCCTACTTTTTTATGCATGTTGCTATCGAGCAACGAAGGATTGAATTGTGCAAGGTGCACATCGCCGTCTTTGATGGCAAAATAATTACCGCCCATAGCAGCCACTCGAGCTGAACCAGGAATGTTGGTGTAATTGAACGAAGTGAGCCCGCCGATTTGAGCATGTGCTGCACAAGAAAACAGAAGCATGAAGGCTAAAGCAAGTTGATACAATTTTGACATCGGCTGCGAAAACGAATGAGGCAATGAGATATTGTGCGAAGATAGCAAAAAGGGAAAAGGGGTAATCGGAAAAGGGATAATCGGAAAAGGGGTAAGGTAGCACCCCCTTATCCTTCATCCCTTTTCCGATTACCCCTTCACACCTCCTTCCACTTCCACTTCCCATTCCACAGGAAAAGCAAGGAAAAAAAGCCAAGTGCGATGAAGTAAACCCAGTCTGCCAACCATACAAGATGAATAGGCCAGTGCCAATTGTAAATCATGACGTAGGCTGATGCGACATAGATGAGGACAGTGCACATTTCTACCACGAATCCGGCAATTGTGTTGCCGCTTCCTTCCACCGTTGCCAACATGATACTCGTGAACGCGAACGTAAGCATGGCCGGCAATACAATAATCATAGTGTCTACTGTTTGCTCAATAACATGCGCATCTTGCGTAAAGTGCCCTGCGATCCATTCCGGGTAAAGCCATAAGCCATGGGTGAGCAATGCAATCGTGCAGAAGTTGAGAAACATGAGGCGTTTCATGACTGTGTGGAGTTCGCTTTGTCTGCGCTCTGCAATGAGTCCCGAGATATACGTTTTCGCAACGGTGCTGAAACCACCGACGCTGATATATGCGAGCGTATACATATTTCGAACGATAAACGACGCCTGCAATTCCGACTCACCCATGCTTTCGACAAACTCATAGAATACGGTCCAAATGCCGAGGCTTAATACCATTTGAAGCGCTATAGGTCCGCCTAGTTTGATGAGTGATTTTGTGTGGTGAACGGGTAATTTGAAAAGCCACTTTCGAATGGTATATCCTCCCGGGTGAAGCTCCAGGTTCACATCATCATTGTGCCGAAGCATCGTGTATGTGAGCACGAATAGGAAGGCAGCGCATTCCGCAGTCACGGTTGCAATACCAGCTCCTTCCACTCCGAGTTGCGGAAATCCGAAATTGCCGAATACGAGAGCATAGTCGAGCCCGATGGTAAGAACCGATGTAATGAGCGTCATGTAAATGAGAACACGCGTTCGGGCAATACCTGACCAAAATGAATCAAGCACGAGTAGGGGAGTGTAAACAATAAAGCCGATCGATCGCCATGTGATAAACTCGTGCATGTAGTTCCGCACTTCAGCCGATTCAATTGAGAAATCAATGATTCCCGGCATCAAAAAGAAGAGCAGGGAGAATTGAATGATGCCAACCAGAAAAGCAAGCCAAAACGAATTGCCAAGAACAAGTCCCACAGCGCTGTATTCGCCTGATCCTTTTCTTCGAGCAACAAGAATTTGGGTGGCATTTCCCAGACCAACGCCAATCATGGCAAGTGTCAGATAGATAAGGCCTACAAATGCCACAGCGCTCATGGCGTTGCCATCGATTTGAGCCACGAAGTAATTGTCGATGAGAACAACGATGAACTGAACGAAGATTCCTAAACTCACAGGCAGAGCCACCTTGGCCATGCTCCAGGGGCGGATGTCTAATCGTTCATCATGCTGCATGGCGCGAAAATACGGCCCTTATTTGATGAGCTCTTCATCCATCATCACACGGCGCATGCGCTCAGAGGTGGTTTGAGAAACCGGCACGATAGGCAAACGCAGATAGTGTTCGCAGATGTCGAGATGCGAGAGTACTTCTTTCACGCCGGCCGGGTTCCCCTCCACGAACATGAGTTGCGTGATTTCGAGAAGACGATAATGAAGGGCACGAGCCTCCTGTAATTCAGCTTTCATGGCATGATGTACCATGGCCCCAAACTCAGCAGGAAAGGCATTGCCTACAACGGAAATTACGCCGTCAGCTCCGGATGCTATTAGAGGGAGAGTAATGGCATCGTCGCCGCTGATAACCAGAAAATCTTTTTTGCGGTCTTTGATAATGGACATGACCTGCTCCACATTGCCACTGGCTTCTTTGATGCCAATCACATTTTTGCAATCGAAAGCAATACGCAAAGTCGTGTCGGCAGTCATATTACTTCCGGTACGGCCCGGAACATTGTAAAGTATGATGGGTAATTTGGAGTGTTCGCTTACAGCTTTGAAATGCTCGAACAAACCATTTTGTGTGGGCTTGTTGTAGTACGGTGAAACTGATAGAATTGCACTGATACCTGTGGTATCCATACGGTCAAGCTGAAGGCAAAGCTCATGGGTGTTGTTGCCACCCATGCCGAGGACTACAGGCTTTCGTCCCGCGTTAGTTGCCAGTATGGTTTCGAGCACCAGTTTTTTATCTTCTTTATCAAGCGCCGGTGTTTCCCCTGTGGTACCCATTACAACGAGGTAGTCAGCACCGTTTTCAACCAAATGTGTGGTGAGTGCTTTCAATGCATCTACATCTACGGTTAAATCTTTTTTGAAGGGAGTGACCATAGCCACACCAAGGCCTTTCAGCGTATTCATTATTTTATTTTCGGATTGCTTAAGTAAGCGTTGAGTTGAACCATGTATTTGTCGACGCCAAACTGATTGCCCATGTTGAGAATGAAGTCGCAGTTACGAGCCGCACGGCTTCCGAGCGCACCCACTTTCATTTTTGCTTTACTCTCTTTGAACACGTAGTTGAGTGGAAGTGTGTTGCCACCACTGAAGTCGATGAGAATATCGAAGTCTTCTTCCAGAAAATTTTTCACACCGCTCACCGGTTTGAGATACCAGTTGATGTTGGCGCGAGAGAAGAAATCCGTCTCCAATTTATGCTGCTGCCAAATGGGGGTTTTCTTGTCGGGTTGATCCACAAAGCCCATCATCATGACCGACTTGATGTTGAAATTCTCCTTGAGATACTTGGCGTATTTCTTCAGCGATTTGAAAAATTCTTCATCGCTGTCGAGATAGATAAAAGCCACACGTTCCGCCGAATGGAAGTTACATCCTTTGCGCAAACGAAGCGGTTCAGCCTCTTGGTGAAAGAGTCGGACGCCGAGGGTTTTTTTCAGTCGCTGCATTATGCAAAATTACGGATTACGGATTACGAATTACGGATGAACTTCTCCCTTCCTCCTTCACTATCGTCCATCGTCCCTCGTCCCTCCTACCTAAAACCTATTACCTACCACCTATTACCTAGCTCTTCTCCTTTTGAAGGCGTAATAAACCACCACCCCAACCGGTATCACAGCCAAGCCCGCATAATACTCGGCCTTATCGGCGAGTGCGTTTTTGAAAATGAACCAGCCAATCACCGCAATGAAAAGCAACGGTAGAACAGGGTAGAAAGGCACTTTGAAAGGAGCTTCTTCGTGTGCGTATTTTTTGCGGACAATGAAAATTCCGATGCATGCAGTGAGCAAGAATAACCATTCAACGAAGGTTACATACTCAATGATGCTGCTAAATGATCCCCACAGGTAAACGAGAATCATGGCCCAAGCCGATTGCAGAATGATGGCATTGACAGGCACACCGAAGCGTGGATCTTTTTTCGCAAAGGCGCTGAAGAATAAACCTTCCGTTGCCATTTGATTGAAAATACGTGGCGTGGAAAGAATGTACAGTCCAGCACAGGCGAAAACCGACAGCGCAATAAGTGCAGGCATCAGATAGCTGGCGGCCGGCATGATTACGTTCATTACTTCAACAGCAACTACTTTCGGATTGGATGAATCTGCGAAGGAAGCAATTGTGTCGTGATCAATGACCTTGAAATATCCCAAGTTGCAAAGCACATACGTGAGAGTAACAGCGCCTGTGCCCAGTAGCATGGCGAGAGGAATGTTGCGCTTGGGGTTGCGCGCATCACCTGATACAAAGCTTGCGTAGTGCCAACCGGTGTATGACCAAAGCACGCCTACAAAAGCACCTGCGAGATTGTCGGGGGCAGGGGGAGTGATAGGAGCATTAGCTACGGCTTCAGCTGCAAAAAGGGCTTTGTCGCCGAGCATCAGCGCAAGCAAGAGCAGTGCGTAAATACCAACTATTTTCAGCACTGTACCAATGTTGGCAAACCATTCACTGAGCTTAATGCCGAAGGTGTTGAAGAGCGTGAGCACCACGATGGATGCCATGGCGACATACTTCTCCCCACCATCGGGTATGTGTATGAAATAACCCAGATTTTCTGCGAACACGGTGCAGAGTGCAGCAATGGTTCCGCTGCTGATTACTGTGAGCAAACACCAGCCATACAAGAATCCGGGTAGCGGTCCATACGCTTTGTTGAGATAGGTGTAAACGCCACCCGCATTCGAGAAGCGTGAACCCAATTCAGCAAATACCAAAGCACCGAGGAGCGATACGACACCGCCTAAAATCCAAAGCAAGATGATGGTTTGATTGTCTCCGACTTTCGCAGCAATTCCGGCCGGTGTTTTAAAAATTCCTGAT
>JBIKSC010000193.1:0-5052 GCA_044348775.1 Flavobacteriales bacterium
ATCAAGGCTCAAATCGACAAGACAACTTCAGACTACGATCGCGAAAAATTGCAAGAGCGTCTTGCCAAGTTGGCCGGCGGTGTTGCAGTGCTCTACATCGGTGCTGCTACTGAAGTAGAAATGAAAGAAAAGAAAGACCGTGTTGATGATGCGCTTCACGCAACTCGCGCGGCTGTGGAAGAAGGTATAGTACCCGGCGGTGGTGTTGCTCTTATCCGTGCATCAAAAGCACTCGAGAAAATGAAAGGTGCCAACGATGACGAGCAAACAGGTATTGCCATTGTAGTTCGTGCGATTGAAGAACCACTTCGCCAGATTGTTGCTAATGCCGGTGGTGAAGGCGCTGTTGTAGTTAACAAAGTTCGCGGCGGCAAAGACGATTATGGTTACAACGCTCGCAAAGAGACCTACGAAAATCTCATCGAGGCAGGTGTTATCGACCCAACAAAAGTGGTTCGTGTAGCCCTTGAAAACGCAGCTTCTATCGCGGGTATGTTGCTCACCACTGAGTGTGTTATCAGCGACATCAAGGAAGACGCTCCTGCTATGCCGGCTATGCCGGGCGGTGGCATGGGCGGTATGATGTAAGCATTTTTGAAAAATACAATTGTAATAGGGTCGCCTCTCGGCGACCCTATTCATTTTCACACTATGTATTCCGCAATCAAATGGCATTTGTTAATTGAAATTCCCAACGCGTTTCGATTCGTTAAATAGGATATCTACTTTTCCGTCAAACACTAAACCAATGAAGCTTAGAATTCTGTCTGCCGCATGGAGCACTTTACTGACTATTGCCATTTATTCAAATGTATATGCACAGGTGCCGGTGACGTTTAACGTTAACATGGGAGTCGTTGGTATTTCCAATGAATTGCACATCGCTGGCAACTTTCAGGATCCGAATTATGACAATGTGCCGGAAAATCCATCGTATGAGAATTGGACACCCAACTCAAGTTTCGGACTCATGACTGATAATGATATGGATTTCATTTACAATGTGACGTTGTTTTTAATGCCTGGTAGATATGAATTCAAATTCATAAATGGCAACGACTGGCAATTCGCCGAAACCGTTCCCTCAACTTGCACGGTAGAGGTTAATGGAAACAGTAATCGTCAAATAATGGTTGGAACAGAGGCTACATCCTATTCTGTTTGCTATGGGGAATGCGCGGATTGTGGTGAGAATGCAATTCGCCTTCGAGTTGATATGATTAATGTCGATTTGGATGCAGACGGTATCGGTGGTGAACTTGGCGAGGACATCCATCCTGATGGCGTTCATGTGAATGGTTCATTCGTGGACTGGACAACATTTGTTCCCCTCCAAGACTGGGACAATAACAACATCTGGGAAACAACCATTACGACTGCTTCTGCAGACCCAATTCAGTATAAGTTCATCAATGGTAATGATTGGGGAACACCTGAATTGATAGAGAATGTAGGAGCACCTTGCGGTGATGGTCAAAACCGCTTTTTGACAATTACAGATCAAAATACCGTTCTGCCAGTTTTCTGCTGGAACTCATGTGGTCCTTGCACACAGCCGGTTGCTGTGACTTTCCATGTCGATATGAATGCGTCATGCACAGATACTTCGCCCGGTTTAAATCTTATGGGAACTTTAACTAACTGGTCGGATGGTGCTCCCATGAGCGACGATGATGGCGACGGTATATGGACCATTACACTCAACCTTAATGTCGGCACTTATTCATACAAGTACAGAATTGGCGACTTCGGCTGGGAAGGGATCTCGGATCGTCAACTAACTGTCTTAGCGGACAATCCTCAGCAATTGTCTGTGGTGTGCTTCGATTCAAATCAAGCTTGCGAGCCTGTTGTTCCTCCTGCTAATATCACGTTCAATTTGACTCCGGGGAGTTATACTATACCTGCTGGTCAATCTGTTTGGGTAATGGGTGATTTCACCACTCCTAACTGGCAAGACGGAGCGTTACAAATGAATGACAACAATGGAGATGGGATCTGGAGCGTTACAGTGCCTCAGGTTTGTCCTAGCTCTATCTTTTATAAATTCACGATAGGCAACCCAGCTAATAGCAATTATGTTCAGGAAGATGCCAACTTTTCAGCCATCGGGGGTTGTGGTGTAGACAATGGCCCCTTTAGTGACAACAGGTTACTTACACGAACTAGCAGCGCTCCCATTTCGGTTTGTCATTACTTCAATTCTTGCCAAATATGTGCACTTCAAAACATCCCGGGATGCCTTGATCCAACAGCCTGCAATTACAACCCTGCCGCTACAGTTTCTGATGGTTCATGCAATTATGACTGCCCACCTTGTGATAGCGGCAATGGAATAAATCTGATTTGGTCCGATGATTTTTCAAATCCACAAAATTGGATAATTGCTCACGATGGCACATTCAACTCGGATTTCGAAATAGGGGTTGGACTTGAAAGCACAGGACCATACGGAACGCCTGCTATTCAAAGTACTACGGCCGACAATGGTTATGCCATCTATAATTCTGACAGCTATAACAACTCGGCTGGCGTTGCCTACGAACAGCCGCATCTAACAACTGCATTTCCGATTGACCTTTCGGGATTTGAAAATGTCATACTCCAATTTGAAACACAATATCGCAGTTACAATGATGAGCAAACTTGGCTTATAGTCAGCACAGATGGAACCTTCCCGGTTTTAGACGACCCGATGATGGATATAAGTTCATTACCCGGTGTATTTCGTGTTTGGGAGGATGGTGAGTTAACTCAAAGTGTTTCTCCCGGAAATCCAACCACTCGCAGCTTCAACATTAGCGACATTGCAGGAGGCGCATCTCAGGTTTGGATAAGATTTCAATTCACCGGAATTTGGGGCTATGCCTGGTATATCGACGATGTTCAAATTCGTCAGCAATTTGATTACGATGCCCAATTAACTTCAGCACGATTAGAATATCCCACAACAGGAATCGAGTATGGAAGAATACCATTATCTCAGTTACCCGATAACTTTACTTTAAATTGTAACATCCAAAATTCCGGCAGTCTTCCGCTCCAGAACCTTACTCTCAGTGCCTCCATCGTCGAAACTAATTCGAATACAATCCTCTTCAATGATAATGTTGCCTTCTATCCAACATTGGCTTCAGGTCAGAGTATAAACTTAGTGGAAGATATTGCGCTATACTCGACCCCACTCGGTAACTATGCAGTGAACTTCAACTTGAGCAGCGCAGAACAAACCTGCGACGGAAATACAGCCAACAACTCAACAACTAAGAACATTCGCTGCACATCTGATTTATTCGCAGTGGACTCCGATGAGTTGTACCCCGCCTCTGAAACTATTTCCGGGTCACTCGGCACCAACAGCTTTACAGATAATTCGGATGAAATTATGTTGATGAATCTATACTCTATCAACACGAACTCGATGGTTAGCGGCATTGAAATTTTATTGGCTGAAGGAACTATAGCCGGAGGAGATATAATTGTTTCCATTCATGACTCACTCGACATTTATTCAAATGTGATAGATAACTATTATGCCTTTAGTGATTTTTACACGTTAACAGAGACAGATGTGGCCAACGGATATGTATATATACCGTTTACTTCTCCCATCATGCTCTCCGCGAATGGATATTATGCTGCCGCAACCCTATTCAGCTCCGGAGGCACTTATCCGGTTCGTATTGTCGATAGCTTCACGATTGATCAACCAACATCAGCAAGTATGATTTATCTTCCGTCTGACGGGGTCGTATACAGCAATGGAAACGCATTCGGCATACGAATGAAATTCGGTAACAGTTCCCAAATCGCCGGATGTACCTCACCCAATGCGTGTAACTACAATCCACAGGCAACAACCAATAATGGTTCATGCCTATTCCCCGGTTCAATCTGTAACGACGGCAATGCGAACACCCTATACGACTCCATTGATGACAATTGCAATTGTACCGGATTTAACGTTCTACCCAATTGTGCAGATGAGATTTTCATTTCGGAGTACGTTGAAGGTACCAATAACAATAAGGCTATTGAGCTGTATAACCCCTCTTCGGAGCCGGTTGTTCTCGATGGTGCATACACTATGGGACGTGAGCGAAATGGAAATGGCATACCAATGCTAATGGATATTACCGGAGTTATTCCACCACACGGAGTTCGCGTATTTGCATTGGATAAACGTGATCCCAACGGCACGGGAAGTGAGTTACCCATATCACCCTTACTTGAAGCTGTTGCGGACACCTTTTTAAACCCGGTTTACGTAGAGAGTAATTCCAGCATGTACTATAACGGAGATGATGCATTTTTTCTCGTTAAAAACGGATCCCAAATTATCGATTTAATAGGAAAAAGCGGTGAGGACCCCGGAGGCGGTTGGTGGCAACTAGGGGACCCGAATACGCGGTGGTGGACAGTCGATAACTCGATGGTGCGCAAACCACAAATTCTGCAAGGGGTTACAGTCAACCCGGCCGAATTCGACCCTTCACTGGAATGGGATACACTCAGTGTTGACGATTTCTCGCACCTTGGCTGGCACGAAACCATTTGTGCACAAAATGTCGCCGGCTGCACCTCACCCAATGCATGCAACTATAATCCGGTAGCAACGATTGAGAACGGCTCATGCTTGTATATCGGCAGTGTGTGCAACGATGGCAACCCATCTACCACCAACGATGTTATTCAGGGCAATTGCACATGCTTCGGAACGTTGATTTCCACCAATTGCAATGCGTCCGATTACGACTTCGGCAATGTTGAATTTGGTATTTACCCTGACACCAATACGACACTAGTCAACGGCTGTTTCAATGAACCATACTATCAACCATTCTATATTATCGTCCCCACAGATGTAGCAGCAATTGATCCAGCGCTGGCCGGCATTACCATTTCGAATATGGTAATAAATGGTATGACCATCGATCAGAATCCGATCAGCGACTATGGGCTTGCATTAACATGCAGTAACAATGACTGTGTATTTGAGGCTGGCCAGCAATACTGCATGAACCTTTTTGGTGTGCCCAACCAATCCGGAAC
>JBIKSC010000194.1:0-5051 GCA_044348775.1 Flavobacteriales bacterium
CTTCATTGAAAGGGAGCAATTTGTAACCTCCGCGCATGTAGTCGTCGTGTGCTACCCAGGCAATTGCCCAGAAGTGTGGAAATTGCCACATGAACTGCATGGCGAACAACAATCCGGCTTCAAGCCCGAAGTCTTGAGTGGCGGCCACATATCCCAACATGGGTGGAATAGCTCCCGGAAACGCACCTATGAATACAGCCAGACTGCTCACCCGCTTCATAGGAGTGTAGAAAGCTACATACAGAATAAAAGCCGAGGCGCCTAATATTCCGCAGGCAGTTCCGCAGTAATACCATAAAATCAAGATGCCTAGTATGCCTGCAGCCATGGACAGTACTACGGCTGTTCGCAATGACATACGTCCCGTGGGGATGGGTCTGTTTTGAGTGCGCAACATGAGCTTATCCCATTCGCGTTCGAGCGCCTGGTTGAGGCCGTTGCTGCCCCCCGTTAACAGCAAGCCACCGAGGCAAAGTGCAGTTAGCGTAGTGGCGTTCGTTTCGTCGGCCCCCATGTAATAACTCAAGACGGCTGAGATGATGACGAGCAAGGTTAAGCGTAACTTGAACAGCATCGCCACATCACGTACAAACGATGACTTGGCCTGGGGTGATGTAGCTGTTGATTCGGCTTGCACAGGAGTGAAATTGCGGCGCGAAGATAGTGTGTCGGTTCCACCACAAAATCATTCGTTCGCGTAAGTTCTGAAGTGTTGTTACTTTTAGCGGCGCGATGCGAGTTCTAATTCCACACCTATTGCTCATTTTGGCTGCCATGGTCATATGCCGCACGGATGTTACTGCGCAGGAGCCTGCCATTGGTTTTGGAAATTACCGAACCGGCTCATCAGTTACAACGACTTTTCCTTTGCAACCCAACACAATTTTGAGCGATTCGCTCGAAATAAAGGAGCGTTTTCAGTTTCAGACCATTGCTAATTTATCTGCTGGTTATGGTGCACGTCCAATTTCAGTTTCTTGGTTTGGCAGTCAATTGCAATGGAACCCAGGTAAAAGATGGTCGCTACAAGCCGGATATGCATTGGCCGGCGGGTTTTTACCCAATTATTTAGAGCGACGCGCGGAGAACGAAGGGTATTTGTCGGGCCTGGGGTATGCTGTCGCCGATACCATGAACCATCTTTACCACACGCATTACACATACGGTCATGTGAACTATAATGCTGGCAAACATGTGTCTCTTGAGCTGGGTAAGGCGAAACACTTCTGGGGCGATGGTTATCGATCCATGATCCTTAGTGATCATGCTTCGCCTGCACCTTATTTCAAGCTGACGACGACATTGGGCAAGTTCAGATATATGAATTTGTGGATGCACTTGCGCGATATATCCTCGGGGCAAACTTTATCGAACGCACGAGTAAAATACAGTGCTCTGCATGCGCTGTCTTATCAAATCACACCAAAATTGAATGCTACGCTTTATGAATGGGTGGTGTGGCAAAATCGTGATACGCTTAGCGAGCGTGGTTTGGATTTGTATTACTTGAATCCGCTTATTTTCTACAGGCCTGTTGAATACAGCTTGGGCTCTCCCGACAATGTAATGTTGGCCGCTTCTCTTCGATGGAGTGTGAGCCGTTCATTGCAGCTTTATGGTCAATTTGTGCTCGATGAGTTCAACATGAAACTGTACAAGCGCAGCAATAACTGGTGGGGAAATAAGATTGCGGGACAGTTGGGTTTGCGATGGAATATGCCGGGAAAAGGTCTCGAAGTTTTAGCAGAAATGAACGTAGCTCGTCCGTTCATTTATTCGCATGGCAGCTCTATTCAAGCATGGACGCACATCAACCAATCGATGGCTCATCCGCTGGGTTCCAATTTCGTAGAGGCGTGCCTGAGAGTGCGTTATGTAAAGAAGTTGTGGAATGTAACGGAACAATTGAATGCGGCGGGCTTCGGGCGCGACTATGACGCTGATGGCGACGGCGTCATTGATAATTTTGGTGGAAACATTACCCGCTCCTATGCCAACCCATACGGCGGTAGTTTCGGGCATGAAATGTTGCAGGGTGAATTGCACCGGACTGTTTTTCATGGCTTCACGCTGAGCAGAGCATTGTCTGAAACATCGCGCTGGGAAGTGTATGCTCGCCACAACTTGCGCGCAGAAAAAGTGGGTCCACAAATGACTACCGAAAACTGGATCATGGTCGGTATTCAAACCCGAGGTATGCTGCAGCCGGTGCAGGATTATTAAGGTCGGGTTCATTCGTGTATTCATGGTATACGGATGAATCTACAATGCCGCAATCTTATCCACGCTTCATTATGAAAATGTTGCGAAAACGGACGATTATCCTAATGGCAGATGAGGTATTTTGCAATCGATGATACCTGCCGACATTGATTTAGAAGAAGAGAAGAGAGAAATCCTGCGCCGCTACCGCGCACTGCTTCGTGTTTGTCACCGTTCCAAGTCGAGAGCCGATCGTATGCGCATTCGCAAAGCATTTGAGCTTAGTGCCGAGGCGCACAAAGACATGCGTCGCAAGAGCGGTGAACCATACATCTATCATCCGATTGCCGTTGCAAAAATTGCAGCAGAGGAAATCGGACTCGATACAACGAGCATAGTATGCGCACTGCTGCACGATACCGTTGAAGACACTGAGATTACACTCGATGACATTCAGAATCTTTTCGGAAAACGTGAGCGGACAATCATCGATGGCCTAACCAAAATATCGGGCGTTAGTAATTACGAAAACGCAAGCGACCAGGCGGAGAATTTTCGCAAGATGTTGCTAACGCTAAGCGACGATGTGCGTGTTATTTTGGTAAAGCTCGCCGACCGTCTGCACAACATGCGAACGCTCGATCATATGAAGCGTGAGAAGCAGTTGAAGATAGCCAGCGAAACGTTATTCATGTATGCGCCACTCGCGCACAGGCTTGGGCTATACAATATAAAAACTGAGCTGGAAGACCTTGCGCTGAAGTACAAGGATTCAGAAACGTACGAAGAGATCGTCAGCAAGCTTCAGAAGACACAAGCGGTGCGAACGCGATTTATCAATGCGTTCACGTTGCCCATTCGCCGGGCCTTGGATAAAGCAGGTTTAACATATGAAATAAAGAGCCGCACCAAGAGTATCTATTCCATCTGGAATAAGATTGTGAAGAAGGGGGTTCCGTTTGAGGAAATATATGATGTCTTCGCCATTCGCATCATTCTCGATACACAGACAGAGACGGAGAAAAGCGACTGCTGGCGTGTTTATTCAATCGTAACGGATTTCTATCAACCCAGCCCGGAGCGCTTGCGTGACTGGATTAGCATTCCCAAAAGCAGTGGGTACGAATCGTTACATACTACAGTGATGTCGCCCACAGGAAAGTGGGTGGAGGTGCAAATCCGTTCCGTGCGCATGGATGAAATTGCAGAGAAGGGATTTGCAGCTCATTGGAAGTACAAGGATGCAGCGGAGAGCCCCGAGAGCAAGCTCGATCGCTGGCTGAGTCAGGTGCGAGACGTGCTGGAGAATCCGGAAGACAATGCCATCGACTTCATTGATAATTTCAAGTTGTCATTATTCTCGGAAGAGATATACGTGTTTACTCCAAATGGTGATTTGAAGACACTGCCTGTGGGTGCTACGGCACTCGACTTCGCTTTTCATATTCACTCGCAAATTGGCTCGCAGTGCATAGGTGCCAAGGTGAATTATAAGTTGGTTCCTTTGAGCCACAAGCTTCGAAGTGGCGATCAGGTTGAAATACTCACCTCCAAGAAACAGCACCCTAAAGAAGATTGGCTCAACATTGTGGTTACAGCAAGCGCTCGCCACAAGATTCGCGATGCTCTGCGCGAAGAAAAGAAACTGATAGCGGATGAAGGGAAGGAGATGCTCAAACGGAAGTTCAACTCGTTGAAGATTGATTTCTTGAGCAAAAACATAGACGAGTTTGTGAAGCATTTCGAAACCATCAATGCAACGAATTTGTATGTGCGCATCGCCAAAGGTTCAATTGACCTCACTCGGTTGAAGGGGCATGTTGTTGAAGGTGCGCGCATCCGGTTTGAGAAGGAGGAGTTGGCAGATAAGAAGACAGTTATTGCTGAGCCGGGAACTGAGAAAAAGGTCATTACCACACAAGGAAAAGGAGAGGCCTTGTTCATTGGCGATGAGCAACAGAAGGTAGATTATAATCTGGCTTCTTGCTGCAATCCCATTCCGGGCGACGAAGTGTTTGGCTTCATCACCGTGAGTGAGGGAATTAAAATTCACCGCACCAATTGCCCGAATGCACAAGAGCTACTCAGCAAGTATGCTTATCGTGTCATGAAGGCTCGCTGGCGCAATGCAGAAACGGTTCAGTTTGAAGTGGGTTTGAAGTTTTCCGGTATCGATGACGTTGGTATCGTTCAAAACATTACCAACATCATTTCGACCGACATGAACGTGAACATGCGTGCGATTTCATTCGAGGCCAATCATGGAATTTTTCAGGGAAAGGTGATAGTCCTTGTGCACGATACCAAGCACCTCAGTGCGCTTACAGAGAAGCTAAAGGCTATTGATGGTGTGTTGACGGTGGATAGGATCGAGAGTGAGTTCGAGTAGAGTGCCATGAGGACCGCCGAGGTCATCTGACAGTCGGGTGGGGCCTTGGACGCACAGCAGTGCGTCCTTACGCAGGGTGCCGCCTTGGTCCTCTGATAGTCGGGTGGGTCCTTGCACTAACTGCGGTGCGTCCTTACTTTTGCCGCCTCATGACACAGCGTATACAAGACAGCGTAAAGGATATTTTCACTCGGTACCTCGAAGTTCACAAGCACCGAAAAACGCCGGAGCGCTATGCCATTCTTGCGGAGATTTATGAGGTGACAGGGCATTTTGATGTTGAGACGCTTTACTCACGCATGAAGAATAAGAAGTATCGTGTTTCGCGGGCAACCCTTTACAATACAATCGAGCTGCTTATTGATTGCAGCCTGGTGCGTAAGCATCAATTTGGTCAGAATACAGCCCACTATGAGCGTGCCTTTCAAAACCAGCAGCACGATCATATTATCCTAACGGA
>JBIKSC010000195.1:0-5048 GCA_044348775.1 Flavobacteriales bacterium
AACTCGGAATTAGATGGTCGTTCTCAGTGCCCTCTTGAATAGTTGAACCACTAGCGGTGGGATTAAGGAATGACTTAATGTGCAGCGGAATCCCCTTGTTCTGAAGTGGCTTGATGGTTTTTGGGTGAATAACACTCGCCCCGTAATAGGCGAGCTCAATAGCTTCTTTAAACGATATGCGGTCGAGTTTAACGGTGTCGTTGAATTTTTTCGGATCCGCGTTCAGCATGCCGGGCACGTCCTTCCAGATAGTAACATCCGATGCGTTCAGCAAATAGGCCATGATCGATGCGGTGAAGTCGGAGCCTTCTCTTCCAAGCGAGGTTGAACGCCCCTCGGAGGTGCTTCCTATGAACCCTTGGATAACGCAAACCTTCTTTTCGGACAATGCTCTTTCAAGCGGCAAAACGCGGCTGGCACTCATCTCCCAATTAACACGAGCATCGCGATAGCGGTTGTCGGTTATGATGATATCGCGAGCGTCGAACCAAACGGCTGAGATTTTTTGGGAGGATAAATAGGCCTGAACGATGGCGGTAGAAATCAACTCACCAAATCCAATGATCGAATCATAATCCTGATCGAAATTGCCGGAGCCCGGTGCATCCAAAACCTGTCCTAAGGCTTCAAGTTGTGCCCGAAGTGCAGTGCTTCCTGAAGTGTCGTCGCCAAACAACTCTTCAACCAGTTGCTCGTGGTAGCGGGTGAGTTCTTCCAATTGGACTTGGTAGGGCTCACCGCGAAAACGGGCAGCATGAATACGTTCAATGGCATTGGTTGTTTTTCCCATCGCGCTCACTACAACTACAAGTGAATCGCTGCAATAGGCGCGCACAATGTCGCTCATGTTGCGCACCGCTGAACTGTCTTTGACGCTGGCACCCCCAAATTTGAAAATCTTTATCATGCAAGAAAACGGATTGTCGTTTGCGAATGTATTCGAATTACGCTAAGTTCATTTGTTGGATATCGGCCAACAGCATCTTGCCATTCGTCCACTCAGGGTCGAGCGCTGCGTTGTATTTGCGGTAGAAATTCAAAGCAGGCTCATTCCAGTCGAGTACTTGCCATGTCATGCCTGCGTAGTTTTTTTCAATGCACAGTTTCAGACACGCTTCGAACAACTCAGCCCCAATGCCTTGCCCGCGCAATGCTTCCTTCACGACGATGTCTTCCAGATAGAGCATCCGGCCTTTCCAGGTTGAATAGCGAACATAATGAAGAGCAATGCCCACAATATCACCATTCATTTCAGCCACAAAAAGGCCGAACACAGGGTTTTCTCCGAAGCCATCTTTCAACATTTCGCTTTCTGTGTTGGTGACCTCGTGAGGTGCCCGTTCGTATTCCGCAAGCTCTCTCACAAGCTGCATTACCTGCGGCACATCTTGCGGTTGACCGGGTCGTATTATCCAATGTTTCATGCGGCAAATCAAATACGGAAATGGAGATTTTGGAAGAATGCATTCCGATTGTTCTGGTGTGTGGTATTTTTGTGCTATGTCGAGTGTTCGTTTGGATAAAGTATCAGCCTTGCTCAAGCGCGAGCTTTCAACCTTGTTTCAGCAAAACATGCACACCATGTTTGAGGGCATGATGATAACGGTTACGCAAGTGCGTGTATCGCCCGATTTGGGTGTTGCTAAAGCATATCTGAGCTTTTTTCCAACTGATAAAAAGCAACGCGGAATAGAGTTGGCCCAAGAGAAAAAAGGTCATTTGCGTAAGCTCCTGGCTGACCAAGTCGGTAAGCAACTTCGAAAAATTCCGGAACTCAGTTTCTTCGTCGATGACTCGCTGGATTATTTCGAGGAAATAGATCGCTTGCTCAAGAAGGGCTAAACGTGAATGTCCCGTTATACATAGCTCGCAGGCATCTGTTTTCCAAAAAATCGAGGGGCATAATCAATTTCATTTCCGGTATTTCTATGGTTGTCGTGGCCTTCATTACTGCCGCCATGATTGTCGTAATGAGCGCGTTTAATGGTATTGATGATTTAGTTAAGGCGATTTTTTCCAATGTCGATGCGCCTTTAACTCTTGTGCCCGTGGAGGGCAAGTTCCTTCCCGATTCGTTGATTAACGAAACTGCTCTATTATCTATTGATGGGGTTGTTGGTTTTAGCCGAGTCATTGAAGAGGATGTGCGTTTGTCGCATGAAAATCGGTATGCCATCGCCACCGTAAAGGGCGTGGAGCTGAATTATGCTGATTTTTCGCCAATCGATACCGCCATTGTGGATGGGCAGTATCTGCTCGAGATAGATAGCATACCCCTTGCAGTAGTTGGCTCCGGTATTCAAATGGAACTCGATATGCCTCTGCGGGACTATGCACCGACAATTATGGAGATTGCCGCCCCCATAAGAGGTCGGCGTATTTCTGAGTTTAAGGAGGAGGCATTCAATCAGGAACAGATTGTTGTGAGTGGCGTGTTTGCTATTAACGCTGAATTAGATTCTAAGTATATCATAGTGCCTCTGCATTTTGCTCGGCAGCTTTTTGGAATGCAAGATGTCGTTTCCAGCGTTGATGTTTTTACAGAAGAAGCTTTCAACCAAGAGGAAGTAGTGAATGCCGTGAAGAGTCAATTCAAGGACATTGCAAAGGTGATTACTCGTGAAGAAAAAAATGCGTTGATTTATAAAACGAACGCCAGTGAAAAATGGGCTACGTTTCTCATTCTGCTCTTTATTTTTCTGATTGCCTGTTTCAATATCATTGCTTCTTTGACCATGCTCATAATTGAAAAGAAAAGGGATATTTTCACGCTAAACTCAATCGGTTTCGACACCAGAGCCATTCAGCGTATTTTCATTTATGAGGGTGTGCTCATTAATGTAATTGGAGCTGCTGCAGGAGCGGCAATCGGTTTGTTCATTTGCTTTGCACAGCGAGAGTATGGAATAATTGAGATGACCGGTGGTGCAGTAGAAAGTTACCCCGTGAGTGTTCAATGGCCCGATGTGGCCGGTATTCTTTTGACTGTTATCACGGTCGGAGCTCTTTTCTCGTCGCTGCTGGTGCGCGTCTTGGTGCGTCGTTTCGCAGGAAACGCCATGATGATGGCCCAACAAGTCAGTTAACATGCGGGTGTGTGAATATTAGCTCTTGTAAAATAATGTGTGTTCTGCGCGTTACTACTTTCACTATACCGATATAACGCGCAAAGTGAAAACGATTAAAAGAGTAAGCCTTGTATTGTTGGGTCTTCTTGTGTTGCTCTCGATTGCAATTTTTATTGTATTACGTTTTTACGAAGATGAAATCGGCACCTATGCAGTTCGCAAACTCAAGTCTCAGATAACAACAGATTTTGAAGTGGGTGATGTAAGCTTAGCCTTTTGGAAAACATTTCCGAATGCCTCTGTGGAATTGAACGACGTTTATGTCCAGGAGCTCGGCGAAAGGAAGGATACGTTGCTGTTTGCTGAGGCACTTTTTCTGAAATTCAATCTGTGGGATGTGATGCGAGGAGCTTATCGTGTGGATGAGGTGGATATAACACGTGGATTCCTTTTTATGGAGGTAGGAGAGTCCGGTCAAAATAATTGGGAGGTTTGGAAGGAATCAAAATCCGATAGTTCGAATTTTGAAATTGAACTCGAAGAAATCACCCTCACCGAAACACGTGTGTCATACAATGACAAACCCAATCATTTTTTGATAGAGGCACTTGCTACTCAGACATCCGGAAATGGCAATTTTTCAGCCCGAAACCTGGATGTTGATCTTACGCTTGATTTGTTCGTAGAGCGCCTGTTTAGCAAAGGAGATGTGTTTCTCGAGAAACAGGTTGTGTCCGGTGATGTTGTCATGCACGCTGATTTGGATAATTCAGCTTTTGTATTTGAACCCGGCGAAATTACCGTTGGTGATTTTCAAATCACAGCAGGGGGGAAAACGCAGGGTGATGGCTCGTTAGAGTTTTTGGTGGAAGCCAACGACCAGACGATAGAGGATGCTCTCGATGTTTTGCCGTCGAGCATTCGCAGGAAAATTCAAGGATATAAGGTCGTGGGTGATTTTTCGGGTAAGTCCACAATAGCCCGCAAGAGTGAGCTCGATCCCGTGATTGTGGAGGTTGACTTGAAAGTGGCCGACGGCCAACTGCGCATGAAAGAGGAAGGTGTCGCTTTGGAAGATATTACTACCGACTTCCATTATGTGAGAGGCGCAAAGAAGGATAAGATATTGGTGCGATCGTTCCATTGTTCGCTCGATCGAAGCAGCATTGATGCTGCCGGCAGTATTGTCGGCTTCGAAACTCCACTGGTCGATTTACAGGTAAAGGCAGGTGTCGAATTGAAGGATGTACGCGATTTTCTTGATTTGCAGCAAATAGAAGTTTGCGAGGGAAACATAGTGGCTGAGGCTGCATTAAATGGCACGCTGCGCTACGTGGAGGCTGACTCTTCATTTAACTGGCGTGATGTTTTGGCTACCGGCAGGGCTAGTGTTAAGGACGCATCGCTGAAGATGAGTAACTCGAATCGTTTGTTCAATGAAATGAATGCTGATTTCACTTTCGATCGCCAAAGCGCAAATATTTTGCAATTTGCAGGTAAGGTGAACGGAAGCGATTTCGCTCTCACAGGTTCACTGAATAATGTTGTTTCATTTCTTTTCGAACCGCAGGCTCGTATATTTCTGGATGCTCAGTTAACTAGTAACCTGATCGATTTCACTCAGCTTGTCGAAGAAGAGACCTCTACTACGAATGAAAGTGATTACGAGCTACTTTTTCCGGCTCTACTCGACTTTAACCTGGATTGCTCAATCGGTAAGTTCGTTTTCAGAAAATTTGAAGCAACCGGTGTCAAGGGTGTAGCAACGTTGAGCCAGGGTAAACTGACTGTTGATCCATTGCGTTTTTCTACAGCCGACGGTCAACTCAGCGCTCAGTTGATTCTTGCCCCAATTAGTTCGACAGCATACCGAATGAATTGTTTGGCAGAGGTCAAAGGGATTCACATCGATGAGGTTTTCACCGAGTTTGAGAATTTTGGCCAAACGTTTATTCAGGATCGACATCTGAAGGGAACAGC
>JBIKSC010000026.1:0-17549 GCA_044348775.1 Flavobacteriales bacterium
TACCCATTTTTCGTCAGTATATTATACGTTGGCGTAAAAATCAATTGTCTCACCAGCTTGCAGCTTAATGATGGCCTTCTTGTAAGACTGTGAACGTCCTTCAATGATGCCCTTCGCTGTGTAACGGTACTTGCGCTTTCCGTCAACATTGATGGTGTTTACTTTAACCACGGTTACTCCGTAAGACTTCTCGACAGCGTGCTTGATTTCAATCTTGTTAGCGTCGCGATTCACGATGAAACCGTACTTGCCCTGCTTATCAGAGATAGCAGACATTTTCTCGGTGACCAGGGGTCGGATGAGGATCTGTTTCATGTGTTATTATTTCTTTAGGAGTTCAGTAACTACTTCGTGAGCGTTGCCTACGAAAACCACATTGTGGCTATTCATGATGTCGTAGGTATTCACCAAGCTAGCAATCTGTACGTTGGTTTTTTCTAAGTTGCGTGATGAAAGAAAAACGTTGTCGTTTCTTTCCGGGATAAGAACCAATGTCTTCTTTCCGTCGAGACTCAGGTTCTTCAACAAACCTGCGAAATCCTTCGTGCGTGGCTTATCCATAGCAATGGTGTCCAACACAAGAATATTGTTCTCTTTTGCCTTGTAGCTGAGTGCCGACTTACGTGCCAAGCGCTGTGTGCTCTTGTTCACTTTGATATCGTAGCTGCGCGGCTGTGGACCGAAGATGGTACCACCCTGACGGAACAACGGGTTTTTAATAGAGCCCTTACGTGAACCACCGGTACCCTTCTGCTTGTGCAGTTTGCGAGTAGAACCATGAATTTCACCGCGGTGCTTCGATTTGTGAGTACCTGAACGTTGAGCAGCTAAGTAGCGCTTAACATCGAGGTAGATCGCGTGGTCGTTAGGTTCGATGGCAAATACCGATGCATCGAGCGTAACGGACTTGCCAGTCTTCTGGCCTGAGGTATTGATTACTTCGAGTTTCATGTTACTTTACGATATATACGGTTGAACCATTGAATCCGGGAATAGCACCTTTCACGAGGATCAGATTTTCTTCTGGAAGAATCTTCACCACCTCGAGGTTAGCCACGGTGCGTTGCGAGCCTCCATCACGTCCGCCCAAGCGCTTACCCGGAAATACGCGTGAAGGGTCAGAAGAAGCACCCATAGAACCAGGAGCGCGAAGACGGTTGTGCTGACCGTGTGTGCTTTCACCCACACCGCCGAAACCGTGACGCTTAACAACGCCCTGGAAACCTTTACCTTTTGTTGTTCCAATCACGTCAACGTTTTCACCTTCCGCGAAAACAGTATCCACTGTGATGGTCGCACCCAAAGCTAGCTCTCCTTCGAAATCGTGGAACTCAGCTATGTAACGCTTTGGAGTTACGTTGGCCTTTTTAAAGTGGCCCTGCATGGCTTTGGTGGTGTGCTTGTCCTTCTTGTCTACGTAGCCAATCTGAACAGCATCATACCCATCCTTACCGTCTTTGGTCTTGATTTGTGTAACCACACATGGACCAGCTTCTATCACCGTGCATGGAATCATCTTTCCAGCGGCACTGTAGATGCTAGTCATTCCGACCTTTTTACCAATAATACCTGGCATGTGTTTGTTATTTATTGTTTATGCTTTGTCTCTGCTAAGCAGAGACGTTAATTGCTTGTTGTTTGTTGAGAGGATGCTTTCGCTTCCCTTCTACTACACCTTAATCTCTACTTCCACACCACTTGGCAGTTCGAGCTTCATCAGCGCGTCTACAGTCTTGCTTGAAGAGCTATAGATATCGAGCAGACGCTTGTAAGAGCTCAGTTCGAACTGCTCACGAGCCTTCTTGTTGACGTGAGGTGAGCGCAACACGGTGTAAATACGCTTGTGTGTTGGCAACGGAATAGGTCCGTTCACTACAGCACCGGTTGACTTCACGGTTTTCACGATCTTCTCGGCAGACTTGTCTACCAAATTGTGGTCGTAAGACTTCAGTTTTATTCTAATCTTCTGGGCCATCAGGCTTTATTTTTCTATTATGCGTTTGCTTTACCTTTTACTTTGGCAATTACTGCCTCCTGAATGTTGTTCGGAGCTTGTGCGTAATTGCTGAATTCCATGGTTGAGGTTGCACGACCTGAAGTGATGGTACGCAAGTCTGTTACGTAACCGAACATCTCAGAAAGTGGCACTTTTGCGTTGATAACAGTGGCGTTGTTACGCTCGCCGGTACCTTCTATCAAACCACGACGCTTGTTCAAGTCACCGATAACATCACCCATGTTCTCCGATGGAGTAACCACTTCAAGCTTCATGATAGGCTCGAGAATGATTGGGCGACACTTCGGCATAGCTTCACGGTAGGCCATCTTAGCGCACAATTCGAAAGAAAGTGCATCCGAGTCAACCGCGTGGAACGAACCATCGTTCAATTCAACTTTCAAAGAATCTACAGGGTAACCAGCCAATACACCATTGTTCATGGCTTCTTTGAATCCTTTTTCAATTGCAGGGATGAATTCGCGAGGAATGTTACCACCCTTGATATTGTTAACGAATACCAGACCTGGCTTCTCAGCATCGTCGTTCGGACCGATTTCGATTTGAATATCAGCGAACTTACCACGACCACCTGACTGCTTCTTGTAAACCTCACGGTGCGCAGAAGTACCGGTGATGGTTTCCTTGTATGCAACCTGTGGTGCACCTTGGTTACATTCAACCTTGAACTCACGCTTCAAACGGTCAACGATAATCTCCAAGTGCAATTCACCCATTCCGCTGATAACTGTCTGGCCAGTCTCCTGGTCCGTGTGAACACGGAAGGTTGGATCTTCTTCAGCAAGTTTCGCCAGAGCCATACCCATCTTATCAGAGTCAGCCTGAGTTTTTGGCTCAACAGCCAAACCGATTACAGGCTCAGGGAAGTCCATCGCTTCGAGAACGATTGGGTTCTTCTCATCACACAATGTATCACCGGTCTTGATATCTTTAAAACCAACAGCAGCACCGATATCCCCTGCGCCAAGACGCTCGATAGGGTTTTGCTTGTTAGCGTGCATCTGGAAAATACGAGAAATACGCTCCTTATTTCCGCTGCGTGTATTCAACACATAAGAACCTGCTTCAAGCAAACCTGAGTATGCACGCATGAAAGCCAAACGACCTACGAATGGGTCAGTAGCAATCTTGAATGCCAATGCAGCAAAAGGCTCTTTGTAATCAGGCTTACGGATGATCTCCTCACCTGTATCCGGGTTTGTACCCTTTGTATCTTCCTTATCCAGTGGGCTTGGCATCAATTCCATCACCAAGTCCAACATAGTTTGAACACCCTTGTTCTTGAATGAAGAACCGCAAACCATTGGAACGAGCTTCATATCCAATACAGCTTGACGCAATGCATCGAGAACTTCACGCTCGGTGATCGTTTCAGGAGCATCGAAGAACTTCATCATGATGCTATCGTCATAATCAGAAACTGCCTCCAGCAATTTTTCACGATACTCTTTAGCCTCTTCCAACATATCAGCTGGAATGTCAACCACTTCATAGGTCATACCCTTGTCGTGCTCATTCCAAATCATACCACGCCAGTTGATCAAGTCAACAACGCCTTTGAAATCATCCTCAGCACCGATTGGCAACTGAAGTGGAACCGCGTGGCTGCCCAACATATCCTTCACCTGCTTGCAAACCTTCAAGAAGTCTGCACCTTGGCGGTCCATTTTGTTCACGAATCCGATACGTGCAACATTGTAGTTGTTAGCCAAGCGCCAGTTAGTCTCTGATTGTGGCTCTACACCATCAACGGCAGAGAACAAGAAAACCAACCCATCCAATACACGAAGTGAACGGTTTACCTCTACGGTAAAGTCAACGTGACCTGGAGTATCGATGATGTTGATGTGGTACTTGTTGTTGCGGTAGTTCCACCCTACAGTGGTTGCAGCAGAGGTAATGGTAATACCACGCTCCTGCTCTTGGGCCATCCAGTCCATAGTAGCAGCACCGTCGTGTACCTCACCAATTTTGTGATTTACACCTGAGTAGTAAAGAATACGCTCAGTGGTGGTCGTCTTACCTGCATCGATGTGAGCAGCGATACCGATATTCCTTGTATATTTTAAGTCGCGAGACATATTGGTTCTTTTCTTTTCTTCAGTTTAATTACACACGGAAGTGTGCGAATGCTTTGTTGGCGTCAGCCATACGGTGAACGTCTTCCTTCTTTTTGTAAGCAGCACCTTCACCTTTGCTGGCAGCGATGATTTCACCCGCCAACTTATCAGCCATACTCTTCTCGTTGCGTGAACGAGCGTATCCGATGAGCCACTTCATTGCCATTGAGCTTTTGCGCTCATCGCGAATGGGTGTAGGAATCTGGAAAGTAGCTCCACCTACACGGCGGCTACGAACCTCAACGGCTGGAGTAACGTTCTCCAATGCCTTACGCCAGATTTCCAAACCATCTTCATTCGTTTTGGTGGAAACTTTTTCAATGGCATCGTAGAAGATATTGAAGGCAGTACCCTTCTTACCCTGAAGCATGATGTTGTTCACGAACTTGGTAACCAAGGTTTCGTTGAACTTCGGATCAGGGAGTACTGCAATTTTTTTGGCCTTTCTTCTTCTCATTGTATTGGGCTATATCTCTTGTATTACCTTATTTCTTTTTAGCAGGAGCTGCTGCACCTGGTTTTGGACGCTTCGTACCGTACTTCGAGCGACGTTGGTTACGGCCATTTACACCGGCTGTATCAAGTGCACCGCGAACGATGTGATAACGTACACCCGGAAGATCCTTCACACGACCACCGCGTACTAGCACGATTGAGTGCTCCTGCAGGTTGTGCCCTTCACCACCGATGTAGGCGATAACTTCGAACTTGTTGGTCAAACGAACCTTGGCCACCTTGCGAAGAGCCGAGTTCGGCTTCTTAGGCGTGGTGGTATAAACCTTGGTGCAAACTCCGCGACGCTGTGGACATGAGTCGAGCGCTACAGACTTGCTGCGGTATGTCTTAGGGGTACGTCCCTTTTTGATTAGTTGCTGTACGGTTGGCATCTTATTCTCTAAATTGCTTTTTTTCACCTATTTCGATAGCACTCACGTCTTCGAAAATTCGGGCGGCAAATGTACGATTTAGTTCCGTTCGTGCAAGAAGTCCTGAAAGATTTGTGAAAAATAATTTTTAACGGATTTTAATCGGTTGATTAGCAACCTCTTAAAAATGAGTCCGAATGATTTTTTTTTTCACATCCGGAACCTGCTAGCCGAATTTTACCCGATTTCAGCTTTGGATGGTTAGAAAAGCACTTCGGGAAATGACACATTCAGATTACAAATGGAAATCCATTTTAGTACAAGAATTTAGTGTCCTTATTCCAGATACTGGAAATTAGTTTGCCCGGCTTGATACGCACGCGTAAAAGGCCTATCGGGGCCTCATAGACCTTTCGAATTTCCCTCGATGTAGAAGGTACATAGCGATAGCCAATTCCAACACCGACGCTGCACCAATAAGTCAGGTTATAGTATCCCAATGAAGAGAATTCAATAATCTTTAAACGCTGCTCGGGAAGGTCCTCAAGAATCGTCGAACCGATTCGACTATAGCTACCTGCTATTTTACCTATGCCCGCATGTGTGGTAAGCGACCACTCCAATTTTCTGCTGAAGTACATCACTCTTTCGTAATAAACACTGCGATAGGACATGGTGAGTCTCGCATAGTTAATGGCAGGGTCAACTTGTGGAAGAGCATCCAACTCCACAGCACCGCTTATACCATTTAAAATACCGTCTCGCAATCCGTAAAAACCGATTCCAATTCGATGAACCCGTCGGTATTCCAATCCCACCCGAATACCTCCAATTTTAGTGCGTTGAGAACCGATAATGGTTTGACGTGCATCCAAGGCAAAATCCAGTTTATACCTGCGATAAGCCGGTCCAAGTTCACGCTTGCCGGTTATTATCCAGACAGTGTCCGGATTGATTCCGCGTTTTGGCGGCAATGCCCCATTAAACTGAGCGCCGGCGCTCAACGCCAGCAAACAGAAAATGAAAAACAGGGGCCATTTCATGGGCGGCAAAAGTACGCAGAAAAAGACGGCCGGAAACGAAAAACGGCCACCGAGGTGGCCGCTTTCCCATTAAAATAGAGTATGCTAATGAGGGAGGAAAGAATAGTTCTTTCCATAAAACAAATGCTGCTCTGTAAAGCTTGTTGGATATGAAACCTTCACGTCCGTGATAGCTCCGTCAGCGCCGGTTACCGGTTCAAGAACCGGGTTGACCATAGCATTGAAAGGAGCTATATTGAACTTTGCTGCACGATCAATAACCTGCTGGCGTAAAGCCTGGTCTACCTTTTTACCATAGTTGTCGGCCAATGCTGCGGCAGCATTGAAATCACCTTCACTAGTGATACGCTGCACTTCCCTCAACAACTCGCCAACATTCGCGCGCATCTTGTCGTAGTTCTTGATATCGATGAACGTCTTTCCTTCTCGAGATGTCATCTCAACACTACCATCTGTCTTTCCTTTTTCAATCAACCAGTTGCTGATCCAAGCACGGTTGCGCATGTGGGCTTCTTCCAAATCTTTGCCCTCGCCTACCCTTCGCAACTGCACAAGCAATCCGTTGCGCAAGTAGCCGTCATACTCCGCCTTTCCTACTTCCAGACTCGGCATAAGGCCCCATTCCACCAATTTCGGATCCATGACGAAGTAAAGCGCTACCAGATCAGCACGTCCTTCTTCAATCGTACTCGCATAATTCTTCAACGTCTCGCGCGGTTGACCCACACCATCATTGATTTTGCCGCTTGCATGTCCGATTACCTCGTGCATGGCTGTATGAAGCTTCCCGGCAATTCCGCCATATTCCTTGGCTAAACGCACTTCTTCCTCATCATTGGCAAACTCGCTCAAAAGACTCGCTCCACTGGCCTTCTCGTAGGTGTCTTCGATGTTACCCAAGCTCACGCTCTTACTGCCGTATTTAGCGCGAATCCAGTTGGCATTCGGCAAGTTGACACCGATAGGTGTCTGTGGTGATGCATCGCCGCTTTCTCCGGCCACATTCACAATGTTATAAGTGATTCCAACCACCTTTTCCTTCTTATTCTCCTTGGCTGTCGAACTGTTGTCTTCAAACCATTGCGCATTATCCATCATAACCTTCATACGCTGAGAAGCTTCGAAATCCTTAATCTCAACGATGCTCTCATAACTTCCGCGCATGCCCAACGGATCATTGTAGGTTTCTACAAAGCCTTGGATAAAATCTATATCCCCTTCTGTAGCCTGTGTCCACGTAATATTGAAGTTGGCCCACTGCATTAAATCGCCTGTTAAATAGTACTGACGCAACAAACGCAGCGCTGCTGCCTGCTTATCGTTTTCAGCTACCTTCTCGGCCTTCTCCAACCAGTAAACAACCTTTTCCAACGCCTCGGTGTAAACACCACCGACTTTCCACGTCTTCTCGACCAACTGACCATTCTCCTTAACGAGTTTGCTATTGAGTCCGTACTCGAAAGGAGTTCGGTTACCCGGATTGCGCATTTTAGCGTAGAAGTCTTCCACTTCTTGGGTCGTGACACCTTCATAAAAATTCACAGCCGAAGCAGAAACCAAATCTTTGCTTACGTCACTTTCAACTTTCATAGCCATAAAATCCTTATCGAACATGGCGCGCACAACATCCTCACTCACTTGCGTGCCTGTTTCTTTGCACACATCCGCAAAATAACCAGCCGTAAAGCCGGGCATCATCTTCGAGCTATTGTAATGATGATGAATACCTGTGTGAGCCCAGATCTGTTTCAGATAAAGCTCCAATTGCTTCCAATCTTCAGTTGTCTTATCACCCTTATACTCAGTGTATACTTTTTCACAGGCATGGCGGATAGGCAAATTGTATTTGCAATTCTGGTCGAACATAATATCGCGCCCGGCAAGTCCGGCTTCATACAAATAATACACAAGTTCCTTTTGCTTCAGTGACAAACTATCCCATTGAGGAATATAATAATGGAGAACCCTCAAATCGGCAAATTGCTCGCTTTGGTAAAGCTTTCCGTCTACCTCAATTTTTTGTTCAACGGGAGCAGCAGGTTTTACCTCCGTTGTTTTAGGAGCTTGTTCTCCGCAAGAGAACAATACCGCCGAGAAAGCGGCCAATAGGCCGTATGATAAATAGCGCATAGGTGTTATTTTGAATATAGTCGGCTAATATAGGACTGAAACCAAACGCGCAAAATTTCAGACAACTTACCTTCCCGCAATCGCCGAAGCGAAATTCGCCCAACTCATATTTTCCGTCGCCTTCACCACGTTGTTGCGATTAATCGGTTGTTCGAGAAAACGCAGCATAATGCGAGCCATGTCATCGGTGTCGCCTGCATTGGCCAGATAACCATTGAAACCGTCTTCGATTGTTTCCGGAAAATGCCCCACGCGCGAAGCCAGGATGGGTAATTTGAAATTATAACTAAGTGACTCAATACCGCTCGGTGTAGCGGTCCGGTAAAACAAAACAGCAGCATCTGATACCTGAAAGAAAACAGGCAACTCCTCATTTCCGATAAACCGATTGAAAACGACGCACTGTTTTTCTATTCCCAGTTCCTTGATACGTTCCAGAGGCGCATATTCACGCTCATCATCTGATTTTTGAAGAACCACCTTCTTTGCCAAGCCGAATAAAAATTGCTTCAAACGCGTTGACCATTTCGTGTTGTCGAGCGTGTGCCAGAAACTCTCACCACAAATGAGAAACGAAACATCACTTCGCTGCTTACATACTTCAGCAAAAGCCTCGATGGCCATATCGAGCCCCTTGTATTTTCGAATGAATCCGAAAAACAAAAAGACATGTTTGTTCAAGCCGAGCTTTTGCTTCTCTGCTTCCACATCGAGATTTTCGATTGGTCTATACAAATCATATACAGGGTGAAACAACTGCAGAACCTGCACCGCATCGGCTCGCGTCGAATCGAGTTGCTTCACAACTTTCCAGGCTTTATTCGGAAATAACTCCTGCAACTCTCTATACGTCTGACCTGCGTGCACTACAAAGGAACTGGCCTGACTGAGGGCTCTCCGTGTGAGTTTGCGATCAATGAAACTATGTTCCTTTTGAATAACGAAGTGGACATCGAAAACCACATGCACGCCTGCTTTCCTGAGTGCACGAGCCATCGACGCCATGGGCAAACCCTGAAGTGCAATACTCCATTGAAAAACCACCGTATCGGGTTTACGCGAAAGCATATATTGCACGGTGCTTCGCCACGTAAGTGGATTATTATAGTTGGTAAGGTAAGTGACTTGAACTTTGCTGTCCTTCAACAAATCAACTTTGCTTTGCAGGTCACGAAACTGCCGTGGTATGATACCGGGGTATTGCTGCGTCCACGACACAATCTCAACATCCACTCCCGGAATTTTTTCGAACGCGAGCGCCAGCGAAGTATTAAAATTCTGAATCCCTCCTTTAAACATAGGACCTGGACCGAAACAGATTATCTTCTTCGACAAAGCCATACGGATTTATGCTTGATTTCGGACGGCGGCTTCGTAAACGCGACGCATTCCCTCTTCAATCGAAATTTGAGCCTTCCATCCCAATCGTTGCTCTACAAAAGACATATCACAATAACGTGAATGCACACCTACCGGCTTATCGAGCAGCGGCTTGATCGTTGGCTCATATCCGGCAAACTTGCAGAACACGCGAATAATCTCGTTGAAAGATGTTAGGCGGCCCATGCCAATATTAATGGCTGTCCCATCGTGTATGTGATCCATGGCCAGCAGGATACAATCGATTACATCATCGATGTGCACAAAGTCACGACCCTGATTACCGCTGCCCCAAACCTCAAACGGATCTTCCTTCTTGGCAGCACGGGCTGCTATGGCAGGCACCGGATAACTCAAGTCCTGGTCTTCGCCGTAGCCGCTAAATGGACGAATACAGGTGACTTTAAGTCCATAATGAGACGCTGCGATTTTCGCCAAATACTCACCTGTAAGCTTACTCCATCCATACGTCATATCAGGCTCACCCATCTTCTTAAAATTGATATCAGACTCCTTCAATGCGATTGCTCCATCTACCGTCTGAAGGTCGACCGGATAGGCAGCCGATGAACTCGGATACATCATACGATCGGGCAAATAGCGGCATGCCCAATAGAACATATGAGCGTCAATTGCGAGATCAAGTGCAACAGCCATCGGATCCCCATCAATCTTGCTTCGTCCGCCAACAATAGCGGCAAAATGAAATACATCGTTGATTCGATGAACCGGAAAATTGTATCTTGAGTTAAAATAATCGCTGTCAGCGGCGAATCCTAGCATTACATGCAAGACGTCCGCTTTGATAAATAGCAATCGATTATCATAAATGACAAAACCATCACCTTCAGCCGATTTTTCAGACTTCAACCAAGTATCGGGATGTGTACCGACCGACAAATCATCAATGAAAATGATCTGAGCATCGGTGGTCGACTGCAGGCGCTTCACCATGTTTCGGCCAACAAAGCCACAGCCGCCTGTGATGAGATGAGTTTTGAGATTCATGGGGCAAATATAGAACTACAGTGAATAGTGAGGCGGTGAAGTGGTGAAATGGTACTGCTTCACCATTTCACTATTTCACAGTTTCACCATTTCACTATTTCACCATTTCACTATTTCACCATTTCACTATTTCACCATAACATACCTTTGCCCCATGTCCTTCCCCATTATCGATACTCACACGCACCTTTATCTCGACGCCTTTGCCGAAGACCGTTTGGCCATGGTTGCTCGCGCGATTGAAGCCGGTGTTACGCGAATGTTGCTGCCGAACATCGACAAGGCAAGCATTGACGGCATGCATGCCCTATGCGATGCATTTCCTGAGAACTGCTTTCCCATGATGGGATTGCATCCTTGTGATGTGAAAGATAACTTTCATGAGGTACTTGCTGAAATGGAAGCCATGCTCGAGAGAAGGAAATACGTCGCTGTAGGCGAAACAGGCATTGATTTATACTGGGATAAAACCACACTACCACAACAAATTGAATCGTTTAAGATTCAAATTGAATGGGCAAAGAAGTTCGATCTCCCAATCGTCATTCACGCGCGCGATTCTTTCGACGAGATTTTCGAAGTACTCGACCGCGTGAACGATGACAAGCTGCGCGGAGTATTTCATTGCTTTACCGGCAACCTTCAGCAAGCCGGAAAAATCATGGAATACGGAGGGTTTATGATGGGGCTAGGCGGAGTACTTACCTATGAAAAAAGCGGATTGGCAGAAGTTGCTAAAGAAATACCGATAGAAGCATTGCTCTTGGAAACCGACTCCCCATTTCTGACGCCAAAACCTTATCGGGGGAAGCGAAACGAGAGCGCGTATGTAAAGTTCGTTGCGGAGAAACTGGCAGAGGTAAAGCAAATGCCACTGCACGATGTAGCCGCTATTACAACGGCCAATGCAGAAGCATTATTTCGGTTCCAAGCATAACTCTCACTCCCAATGAAATTGACCATATTTGCCTTATGAAATCGAAACAATCTATTCTGCTTATTTACACCGGAGGTACCATTGGCATGATGGAAGATCCCGAGAGCGGCAGTTTGGTTCCCTTCGACTTTGCTCAATTGCGCGTTCACGTGCCCGAATTGAGGCGCTTCGACTGCAACATTGAAGCTGTCTCATTCGATCAGCCCATCGATTCATCCGATGTAAATATTGACTCATGGCAGCGAATGGCGGACATGGTAGAGGTAAATTACAACCACTACGACGGCTTCGTCATTCTGCACGGTACAGATACCATGGCCTTCAGTGCATCGGCACTAAGTTTTATGCTCGAGAATGTAGCAAAACCTGTCATCTTCACAGGGTCACAATTGCCCATTGGTCAAATACGAACCGATGGCAAAGAAAATCTCATTACAGCTATTGAGATTGCTTCCGATACAGAAAATGGCTATCCGATTGTCCAAGAAGTTTGCGTGCTCTTCCAATCAAAACTCTTCCGCGGCAATCGAACCCACAAATACAGTACTGAAAACTTTGATGCATTCGAAAGCGCCAATTTGCCGGCGCTGGCAGAGATAGGCATACACATTCATTATCGCCACGATTTGCTGTTACGCCCACAAGGTCCACTCACAATTCGAAAAGCTTTTAGCGATCAGGTAGGAATAATCAAGATTTTCCCGGGCATATCCAAACCCTATGTTGAAGGTGTTTTGGCTCTTCCGGGTATCAAAGCATTCGTACTGGAAACATTCGGTGCAGGAAATGGTCCGACAGACGCCTGGTTCTTGAATGCACTGCGAAATGCAACATCGAAGGGAATTATTATATTGAACGTCACACAATGCAACAAGGGAATGGTGGAGCAAGGTCTCTATGAAACCAGCAGTGCGTTTGAAGAAATCGGCATTATCAGCGGAGGTGATATGACAACCGAGGCGGCACTTGTAAAACTGATGTACCTGCTTGGCCTTAATTACAACCCAACCGACATGAAGCGAATCCTTTTGGAGTCGATTAGCGGTGAGAGGAATAGTGAATAGTGAATAGTAAATAGTGACTAGTGACTAGTTACTATTCACTATTCACTAGTTACTAATTACTAGTCACCAACAAACAATGAGTAATGACCAAAATTCTAATCATACGCTTCAGTTCCATCGGCGATATTGTCCTGATTACACCTGTGCTGCGCGCAATAAAGGAACAATTCGACGGTGAAACCGAAATCCATGTGCTAACGAAACGCTCATATGCAACAGTGTTAGACGGGAATCCGAATATTGCCAAGGTACACGCCATCGAAAAGTCGACTCAGGAAGTAATGTCTGAGTTGAAAAGTGAGAATTTTGACTATATCATTGATCTGCACAATAACATTCGATCACGCGTTGTCAAGAGAACTTTGAAGTGTCTGAATTTCACCATTCGGAAATATAATATTCAAAAGTGGCTTTGGGTGAACTTCGGAATTAATCGGATGCCACAAAACCACATTGTTGATCGTTACCTGGAAACACTGAAAGGATTTGGCGTGCATGCCGATGATCGTGGGCTGGAATACTATATTCCCGACAACGAGAAGTTTTCGGACAGTGAACTGCCTGAGATGATGCATAAGCCCTATGTTGCCTTTGCAATTGGTGCTACACACGACGGCAAGAAACTGAGTGAATCACGCATAATTGAAGTGGCAAAATCCATTCAACACCCACTGGTTTTAATCGGAGGGAAAGAAGACATCGCAACAGGTGAGGCAATAGCAAAAGCATGCGGGACAAATGTTCTAAACGCATGCGGAAAGTGGAGCTTACATCAAAGCGCAGATGCCGTTCGCCGAGCAGAAATCGTTCTCACAGGCGACACCGGCATGATGCACATTGCCTCTGCATTCACCCAAAAAATCATTTCACTTTGGGGTTGTACGGTTCCCGGATTAGGAATGTCGGCATACAAACCACACCCTGCGAGTATAATAATCGAACCGAGGCCCCGTGGCCGCTTCCGAATTCATTCACGCCCCTGCTCAAAGTTGGGTAATCGATGCAAATACGGCATGGACAACCGCTGCATTGACCAGATAGAAATTGCGGAAATCAATCGCGCTATTGAAACGCTTTGGGCTCCACAAACAGCGCCTTCAACTCGGTAGCTTCGTCGGGTTTCATTTTACCGGCGAGAATCAACTTCAACTGGCGACGGCGAAGTGCCCCATCATAGCGACGCTTTTCCTCCTCCGTTTCGGGAACCAGCTCGGGAACAGGGATTGCACTTCCAATTTGATCGACCGCCACAAACGTGTAGTTCGCTTCATTACATTTTTTGCGCTCTCCTGTTTGCGCGTGCTCCACGAAAACCTCCATGTACACTTCCATCGAAGAGTTGAATGAACGAGAAACCTTCGCTTCGATGGTTACGATATCACCCAGTTTGATCGGATGTTGAAACGACACGTTATTTACCGCAGCGGTTACCACAATTCTTCGGCAATGGCGATGCGCAGAGATTGCAGAGATAACGTCCATCCAATTCAGCAACTGCCCCCCCATCAAATTTCCCAAGGTATTGGTGTTTTCCGGTAATACGAGGTGCGTGGCAGTGGCCAGTGTTTCGCGAGCGAAGACTTGTTGCTTGTTCATGTTGCGAAGATAAGGGGTAAGGGATAAGGGGTATAGAATATTGGATTAGATTCGGCACATCAACAGATGCAATTGTTATGAAGCCTTCACTCCTATTTGCCCTCATACTTCTTCTCGCCGTTATCGGATGCAGAGAAACACCGAAAGTAAATTCGAATTCAGCCGATAACCTTTCGACATACTTCACTTACACCGACTCGGTTGAAGCCGGCGGGGTGCGGATGATTCCGATAGAAACGCCTGTTGGTACTTTCAAAGTTTGGACGAAGCGATTTGGAAGCAATCCACGCATTAAGGTGCTCCTTCTGCATGGCGGACCGGCCATGACGCACGAGTATATGGAGTGTTTCGAAACTTTCTTCCTCCGCGAAGGATTTGAATTTTACGAATACGACCAACTCGGTTCATACTATAGCGACCAGCCCACTGACAGCAGCCTGTGGACTACCGAACGTTTTGTAGAAGAAGTAGAGCAAGTGCGCCAAGCAATTGACGCGGATAGTAGCAATTTCTATGTACTTGGCAATTCATGGGGAGGCATACTGGCCATGGAATACGCGCTAAAATATCAGCAGCACCTCAAAGGTTTAATCGTAGCGAACATGGTAGCCAGTGCACCGGAGTATGGCAAGTATGCCGATGAGGTGTTGGCCAAGCAAATGGATCCGGCCGTGCTTGCTGAAATACGCGATATTGAAGCGCGCAAAGACTTTGCAAACCCTCGCTTCATGGAGCTGTTGCAAGAGCATTACTACAACCACCACATCTGCCGTTTAAATCCGTGGCCCGAGCCCTGCACCCGCTCGTTCAAACATGGGAACAACGCGATCTACACACTCATGCAAGGGCCCAGTGAATTTGGCATCAGCGGACGTTTGGCCACCTGGGATATCAAAGCACGATTAAAACAAATCAATACGCCCACACTCATGATTGGCGCCAAGCACGACACGATGGATCCTGCAGCCATGGAAGAACAGAGCAAGATGGTTCCACATGGCCGATTCTTATATTGCCCAAACGGCAGTCACCTTTCGATGTGGGATGATCAGCAGGTATTCATGAGCGGGGTGATTCAGTTTATTCGGGATGTGGATGACAAAAACGCCATCAATTAAAGTTCTCATTTAAGATTGAAAAGAAACAATTACTTAACCTCCAGAAAAAATAGCAGCCCACCTTCATCGTATTTTTACGATAAATAAAAAGTAAAGTGAAGAGAACTCTGCACTGTCTAATTATAATTGCAACAGGGTATTTGTCGCTGACGGGCAGCATCTGCGCGCAAAGCATTGCCGGACTATTCCCAACCATTGATGCATCGTGGCAATTAAATGAAAAACAATCCATAAGCACGTATCAGTTTTACGCTATACCAATAAGATCACTTGATAGCGAAAATGCCACTCTTCCCAATTGGTTGCTTTACTATGGAGAGTACAGTGCGAATCGAAATCTTGGAAAAAAATTAGCGCTTTCCGGTGCCTATGTATACCAATTGGAAAACATCGGAAACAGCGACGTTGCGACAGAAAACCGCGCACATGTTCAGCTGAAATACTCAGCCACGATAGGTAAGGCATCCATAACCGGTCGAGTTCGCTCCGATAATAGATTTATAAAAACGCCCGAATTAGCAACGTCAATCTATACTCACCGCACTCGCTTTCTAGCAGGAATAAATGTGCCTCTCAACGCGTGGACTATTAATGCCTACACTGAGTTTTTCTATAATAATCGCTCTTTTCTCAATTGGAAGCTTGCAGAGAACTGGAGTGCCATCCAGTTTAGACGACAGATTCAAAAAAACACATATGTCGAATTTGGCCCCCTATTTATCGGATGGCAAACAGCTTCACAACAATGGCTTAAACAATATTATTTGCAAACGACTATTCTTTTTGCATTCTAAGGGGGGTAAATCGCCAATAAGATAAAATGGAATTTCCAAGACAAGAATTATGACTAACTTCGATGCAAATAGACGTTATGAAAATCATCCGAAACATACTTGTTGTTTTTCTAATTATCAATGCGGCCATTCTGATTACAGGCTTTCTTTTACCATCCGGATACACGGTTAGTCGTGAGACAACCATTAATCGAAGCAGGTCCGAAATTTTCGAGTACATCAAACTGCTTAAAAATCAGCATGAATATAGCGTGTGGTGGAAGATGGACCCGAATCAAATTACTACCTATACCGGCGAAGATGGCCAGGTAGGTTTTTCGGCAGCGTGGAAGAGTGAATTGGAATCAGTAGGTGCAGGCGAGGAAGAAATCATCGGAATTCAAGAGAATGAGCGTATGGATTTCGAGGTTCGATTTCACGAACCATTTGAATCGAAAGCGATCAGCGCCATGGAACTCACAGCACTAGATAGTCTGTCAACACAAGTTAGATGGACTTTCAACGGAGATATGACTTATCCATTTAACGCCGTATTACTTTTCATGAGTATGGATAAGATCCTTGGCGAAGATCTTCAAAGCGGACTTAACAATCTTAAATCGATTTTAGAAAGCCAGCCCCCAACATCGATGAAACAACTCCCCGACTGGCAATGGTCGAACGAAGGCTGGCGCTGGACGCAGGTGCGGCCAAAGGGCGAGGGATGTTGAGTAGTGACTAATGACTTAGTGGCGAATGACTAATGCAGTGAAGGACGCACCTCAGGCATACTTGTCATTAGCCATTCGCCACTAGCCATTAGTCACTGCTTTTGGTGGCATCATTTGATACTATAATGCACCCGCCCTACTCCATCAAGCCGGAAATTCTAAGGCTGGTTGAATCGATTGGAATTAGCCTTGGTGAGATAAACGGACGTTAACTCACTAAGCATGCGCCGCATCTGCGCAAGGAGAATCGCATACGACCATTCAGGCGTCACTTATAATTGCGGGAAATTCATTGAGTCTCGGGCATATTACCGCCCCCTTCGAAAGCGACTGCAAACAAATCGAAAAAGCAATCGACGACAAATGCAAACGACGCGTTGTGGCGAAGCGAAGATTGAGAGCGAAAAAGGGGTGAATGATTTCGCTGAATGGAATGTTGCGCTGTTGCGCAAAGCACACAAGAATTAATCTAAGATTTGACTTTTCGCGGCGACGCGCAGAACCGCATCGCTACTCGCATGTTCGCGGATCTAGTACCTCGTCGTCTCTTCTACGATGTCCTTCGCCACAGGCCCCCATTCGTTGTTCGTCCAGCGACGCTCTGGCTTGCCATCACGCACCAATACATATGCGGGGAAATGTCCGCCGGCTTGCGTGGCCAGAACATCCATGTTTTCTGCCATCACTACTTCAAACGCACCATCGGCCTCCTCCGCGTAGGGTATCAGCCAAGTGCTGTCTGCTGTGCATACAACCATGCGCATAC
>JBIKSC010000027.1:0-17501 GCA_044348775.1 Flavobacteriales bacterium
AGACGAGCAAATTGCCGAAGGAGTCCATGCTTATCGTAGCAAGAAATTATCCCAACACCCGTTGGGATCTAATTTTTGGGCGGAGAGAGAGGGATTTATTTCTCCTTCTACAAACCACTCCAGGTATACCTTTTCAATGGTCCGCTGCAAACGCGCCTTTTCCCGCTCACCTTCTATTCTATCCAACACCCTCGTTAATAAATCGACAATTCCCTCTCGATTCGTAATGATGTATTTGGATTACTTTGCGTCAAATCATGAATGTTCAACAATAAGTAAGATACTATGGCAAAGAAGAAGACACTCATCAGCTTGCTGGCTGATAACAACATTGGTTTTGATTTCATTCAAAATGAGAAGGGACTGAAGGCTTACGAGGACGATTTTGTTTCCATTGATGCTGATAATGCCGATGAGTATGCCAAGACCGGTAATTTCAGCGGGGTGAACATTTACAACTTTACTCCCGACGAAATTCCGAATTTCGATAAAGTCTGCGCTGATGCCGCCATATGGTCCTATGCATTGCCGATTGTCGAGATTGCATTGAGCGAAATGACCGAGAAGCAAGTTTTCGCTCTTCTCGGAGTAGTAGGGAGCGATTTGAAAACGCTCACTCTTAATTATACGAAGTTCAATAAACTGGAACTCGATAAGATTGTAAAGGCATGTCCGAAGTTGAGCAAATTGGAACTCTCTGACGACAATTGGGAACGCGACAATCGATTGCCGGTGGAGCTGGATAAGATTGGTAAGCAAAAATTCGAGTCGATCATTTGCCGACAGTTTGCCATTTTCAGTAATGTCGATTGGTCGACATTGCAAATTGATTCGATTGAATTTGATGAATGTGACCTAAGCCTTGTAAAGTTGCCCAATGCATTGAAGGCATTTAAGTCCAACACCAAAACGGCGAAACTTGAAATATCTGGAGCGGCTGGCTTAAAAGAATTGATTCTCTTTGTCGATAATGAGGACTCGGTTGATTTGAATCTTGGTACTTTAAGCAATTTGAACTCCTTGGAGTTACAAATAGCTCAAGGGGATTCAGCCAAAATCCAACTTCCGCCATCTCTAACAAAGCTTAGAATTGAAGCCGCTATTGAGAAAAAGTGCTCATTGGATTTCATAAAGAGTTTAAGCAATTTAGAATCACTTACAATTGTCACGACAGATAAGCCATTCAGTGATTTCGAAGTATTGGCTTCACTTAATAAAATGAGTGTGTTTTCTTTGGATGAAAACGGAATTGGCGAGAATGGATTCAAGTCAACATTCAAGACAGATCATCTGTTGGGAACGGCCAATTTAGAGGAGCTAGAATTACGAAATGTCGTCAATCTAAAGGACTTGAAATTTCTGCAATCGCTTCCCAAGTTAACCACGCTTAATATAATGACCTCACGATTTGCTAAATTGGATGGACTTTCAAAATCATCAGTTGTTAATCTTCATTTGCATGATTGTGGGGCAATTGCTGACCTTGGAGAGTTGCTCAAGTCGAAAGTTCAGCATTTCAAATATTACATTTCCGGTTTTTGGGGTCACGATGTTGAGCTAACTCCTCAAGAGATTTTAAAGATCAATGATAGCACTTTACATGATGCCGAAATCAATCTTGAGAGCGTTAAGTTGGTTAAAAAGGATTTTAAATCGATGGATAAGAAGTATACAATCGAAATTGAAGACGGTACACTCTTTTTGGAAAGAAAGTAAATAAAAATATAAGATATGCCAACCAAACCAACCATTCAAGACCAAACCTTCCTATTCACAGGAACCCTCACCGAATTCACCCGCGATGAAGCCGAAGCATTGGTGGAAGCCAATGGCGGAAAGGTCATTTCCGGTGTTACGGCCAAACTCAATTACCTCGTTGTGGGAGAAGACGCCGGAAGCAAATTGGATAAGGCTAAAAAACTCGGAACGGTAAAGATTCTGACAGAGAAGGAGTTTTTGAAGATGGTGCCGAAAGCAAAGAAGGCCCCAGCTTCAGCGGCAACCACAACAGCACCTAATGCCAAGAGTCCAAATCCTATCAATGCTTCGGGAGCTATTATCATCGGTGATTTTGAGGTGAATGAAAAGGAGATTACGATTTCCATGGAAAATGCTGCTAAAGAGTTGAAGAAATTCGGTAAGGACTGGATAATACCTCGAATAGACCAATTACAGTTGATGTATGACAACAGAAAATTGATTAAAGGATACACCAAGGATTTTTATTGGAGTAGTTCATCTGCCGGATCGGGAATGGGCGGCGGAGAAAAATTTTGGGTCGTTAATTTCAAAAATGGAGGTCAGAAGGAATTTTTTGAACGGGTGGATCTTGTCTTGAGGCCGATTAAAATGTTGAAGAAGTAAAATTTTGATCAAATAGGAAATGCCAACCAAGCCAACCATTCAAGACCAAACTTTCCTCTTCACAGGAACCCTCACCGAATTTACCCGCGATGAGGCGGAAGCATTAGTGGAAGCCAATGGCGGAAAGGTCATTTCCGGTGTTACGGCCAAACTCAATTACCTCGTTGTGGGTGAAGACGCCGGAAGCAAATTGGATAAGGCTAAAAAACTCGGAACGGTAAAGATTCTGACAGAGAAGGAGTTTTTGAAGATGGTGCCTAAAGGGAAAGAGTATTCAGATAAAAAGACAAGTCTTGCAGCGAAAAACAAATCCGCTTCAAAAGGAAAGAATGTCACAAAATTGAAAAGCGATAATTCAAGCAAAGAGAATTTAAGAAGTAAGAGCAAAGGTGGTTCAGTTTTACAAGAAGTAGTTTTTGCTTGCAATTCCTCAACAAATTTGTGCGAGTGCCATGGAATGGAAATAGCCATTGGGGAATTATCGAATGATAACTTAGCAGAGATCGCTGATCTTGTTGAGGAAGGAATGTATTCCGAAAGTGACTATTTCACCAGCTGGTATCAATTTGGTTCCATATTTCATGAAAATGGAGTTTTCTTGGATGGGTGTGATATTGAAGACTTGGAGGATAAAAACGGACTTTCAACTTCAAATTGGAAAATGGGCAATGTGGCAATAGGCGATGTGATCCTCAAAAAGAAGGGCGCCTATTTGTGTACGTTCAGAAATGAAACCATTTACATGGTAGCTAAAAGTACCGCTGAGGGTAAGGGAATTAAGAAGATTGATTGTGAGATTTCGAAATTCAGTTTTTTGGAGGAGTTGGCCGATGTAAGTGTTTCAATACTTACGTCAGCCTATATCGCAGGAGAACTAATGGAACGAGATTCGGCGAATGAAGAGGATAGTGGTGAAATCTACGATACACATCAGTTCCTTGTCAAAGATGGCAAAATTGTATTCTATCTGACGAATGGGAATGGTCAGTATCCATTTTATTTAGATGATTCAATTATAGAATTGACTAGAGATATGGATAAGAAATCACTGAAGAAAATCCTAACTTTCTTTAACACAATTGGTAAATAAGAAAATATGAGTTTCCTAATTTTTTTGGAGAACATATAATATTTTCCGTAATAACATGTAATTGACTAAGAGTCAACTAATAAAAAATAATGAGATGAAAGAAATTAAAATAGGCAAGCAAACTTGGACGGCTCAAAACGTCGATGTGGATCAATTTAGAAACGGTGATAGAGTTCCTATTGCAAAGAACGCCAAAGAATGGAAAAAAGCGGTTAAAGAAAAAAAAGCCAATGATGTGCTACAATTTATTCGAGAACAGCGGTGAGGCTTTATACAATTGGTATGCTATCAATGACAATCGAGGATTATCTCCGGAGGGTTGGCATATACCCTCTGATGAGGAGTGGTCTATTTTGATAGAAAAATGCGGCGGAGAAGAAAGCGGTGGTTCCGCATTAAAAGATACTACTGGTTGGGATGAATATCTAGATGATGATTTGAATTCTCAAGATGGAAATGGGAATAATAAATCCGGCTTTTCAGCATCTCCTGTAGGAATGTGCACGGAAGATGGTGATTTTTTTGGTGGTGGAACGCAAGTGCACTTTTGGACTTCAACCGAATTCACAAAAGGTTTAGCAATTGATAGTAGACTATTTGAAGATCGCAAAGTTGTTGAATGTAAGGCGTCGGAGAAAGGAAATGGTTACTCACTTCGATTATTGAAGGATTAAATAAGTTTAGAAGTCAAAGTTGCTAATTAAAAGAATAATAATAACATGCCAACCAAACCAACCATTCAAGACCAAACGTTCCTTTTCACAGGAACCCTCACCGAATTCACTCGCGATGAAGCCGAAGCATTGGTGGAAGCCAATGGCGGAAAGGTCATTTCCGGTGTTACGGCCAAACTCAATTACCTCGTTGTGGGAGAAGACGCCGGAAGCAAATTGGATAAGGCTAAAAAACTCGGTACGGTGAAAATTCTGACAGAGAAGGAGTTTTTGAAGATGGCATCCAAGGGGAAGGCAACAGTCAAGAAGCCTGCAGAAGAAAAGGTTAGCAAACCAACAGCAGCGAAAAAGTCCGCTAGCAAGGAGAGCGCGAAACCTGCCACTTTAAAAACTGCGGTTAATAAGATATCCAATGCTGGGGCCTATGAAGAGGTGCAAATCGGAAAGCAGATTTGGATGTCGAAGAATTTAGATGCTACTCATTTTAGAAATGGCGATGAAATACCAGAGGCAAAGACAAATAAAGCTTGGAAAGAAGCTTCTAAAAATAAGCAACCAGCATGGTGCTACTATAATAACGCAGTAAAGAATGGAAATTTATATGGAAAATTGTATAATTGGTATGCAGTGATTGACCCTCGTGGTTTGGCGCCTTTGGGGTGGCATGTACCTAGTGATGATGAGTGGACAACACTTACCGATCATTTAGGGGGTGAAAAAAACGCTGGTAAAAAATTGAAGAGTGCTAGCGGATGGCTTGATAAAGGACACGGATCTAACGAAAGTGGTTTTTCAGGTCTTCCCGGAGGAAGCCGCCAGGGTTATGGACATTGCTTTATTGATGAGTATGGCTTCTGGTGGGGCTCTTCGGAGGGTAGCAAGGATGCTGCTTCTTGCCTTTGCTTGAGTTACGACAATCGCTCTGCGGACAGGGGTATCAGATATAAAGAGGGAGGGTTCTCAGTGCGTTGTCTAAGAGATTAGTTTATTTTACTCTTCAACGATGTAATTGTTGCAAATAAAAGTACAGACTAAATGCCTCAAAAATCAACCATTCAAGACCAAACGTTTCTCTTTACAGGAACCCTTACCGAATTTACACGCGATGAAGCCGAAGCATTGGTGGAAACCAATGGTGGAAAGGTTCTATCAGGTGTGAGTGCTAAACTCAACTACCTTGTGGTAGGTGAAGATGCAGGAAGTAAATTGGATAAGGCTAAAAAACTTGGTACGGTAAAGATTCTGACAGAGAAGGAATTTTTGAAGATGGTACCGAAGGGGAAGGCCGCCGCCACTAAGCCTTCAACTGCAAAGGTTAGCAAAGCAACAGCATCGAAAAAGTCTGCCACCAAGGGGAGCGCGAAACCTGCCGCTTTAAAAACTGTTGTTAATAAGGTATCCAATGATGGGGCCTATGAAGAGGTGCAAATCGGAAAGCAGGTTTGGATGGCTGTGAATTTAGATGTAAGTCATTTCAGAAATGGAGATCCCATACCAGAGGCCAAATCTGCACAGGAATGGGAAAAGGCGACGAATGAAGAGCAGCCGGCGTGTTGCTACAATCTCAATGATAGTTCAATTGGAAAACAATATGGAAGATTGTACAATTGGTTTGCAGTGAATGACGCTAGAGGTCTCGCTCCTGAAGGTTGGGAGATACCAACAGATGCTGATTATACAGCATTGTCAGACTATTTAGGGGGCGAGCAAGAGGCAATAAAAAAAATGAAGTTCACTGACGAATGGAAATTTGGCCGTTTTAAGGGGAATGGAACCAATGAAAGTGGTTTTTCTGCATTGCCCGGTAGTCTTAGAAACGATTTTGGCAAGTTCAAATCTGAAACGATGGTATATGAGGGTGAAAAATGCGAAGGTATTGATGGTAGATATGGCTCATGGTGGACTATTTCGGCTAAGGATGACTTTGATGCATGGTCTAGGAATCTAGGACATGATAACAACTTTCTTTTTCATGGTTATCTGGGTAAGGGTAATGGATTATCGGTGAGGTGCATCAAACCATATGATCGCCAAGAAAAATTACTAAAAAAAGAAACACTCGCTAAGAGTTTAAATGTTAGCAAAATCGAATTTCATATATACGGTTATGGAGGTGAACATTGCATCTCCGAATTAGACAAGAAGCAGATTGAATTTTGGAAGAAGCAGTATAAGCGAGGAAGCCAAGAGGCGAAAGGTGTTTTAGAAGAACATCTTTGGAATTTTAATGAAGAGGATGAAATACCACCAACCCATTTTGGTAAATGGTTTAATCAAGGGGCAATAGTGCATGCTGAACGTGCAAACTACAGTGAAAATTCTAAATTGGTAATTACCGAATTTAGGAACGGTAAGGAGTTGCAAACTTTAGAATTTTCGGTCACTGATAAAACGATAAGAAAAGAGTTTTTCGATGAGTTTGTTCCAAGCAAGAAGTCCGATAAAGGGAGAGCATATCTGCATGCTCGTTCATCTGATAGAGGAAGCTATACCGCAGGACAATACGAAATACCGGACGGGGAAGAATTTGATTTGTCAAAATTGACCCTTCGGTGTGGAAAGTTGTTTGACACTTATTCAATTTGGGATTTAAGCTATGATGATGAAGTACTCATTTCGGAAGGTTGCTTGGATTCTGAGGGCAAAGGATTTGATGCTGATATTTATTTCTTTTAATTAAATTTTCCAAGGTATGTTTTCAAAAAGAACCGAGAAGGCAGTTATAGATTATTTAAATAACTATTTAAAAGATATTTATCCTTATACACTCTATTGGAAAGGCAAGCACACATGGGCCGAAATGGTGCAATTTCGCAGTGATTTTAGTAAGAAGAAGATTAAATCGGGGTTTATTGATGACCATCAAAGTTGTATCTTAAAGTGGGGGGGTATATATCGATTTAACCATTATGGACTTTTAAAGGATGCGTTACAGGAATTGAATCAAAATCGTATAAATAGGGACGTAATGAATCGGATATCCTCTATGTCGAAATTGTTTTCATTTTATGACCCAAGTTGTTATTTTATTTTGGATGCCAGGGTTGCACTTGCGATAAATCACCTGATTAAAGAGAGGAAAACAAATGATTTATTCATACCATTTAATCCTAGTAAATCAAAGGGGGGAAAAGTAAGAAGTGCGCTACTTAGATTCAATGAAGAGGACAAGTTTCAGGATTTGGGTGTGGCTTATTTATCATACAATGCTCTTGTTTTGTCCGTTTATAATAACATAACAATCCCAAATGGATTGCCTAAGAAACCTGAAATTATTGAAATGGCACTTTTTTCAATGGCTGAAGAAATTGCAGAAAGCTATCTTAAATCAAAATGACCCCAATAACCACCTACAAATCCAAAATCGCATCGCGCTACATGCCGGTGCCACCGGAGCATATCGGCTTGAAAATAATGGAGAGCGAATACTACTTCGCTTCGATGAAGTATGATGGTCATCTGGCACTACTCCAGATTACAGAGAACGGTGCGCAGCTCTTCGATGCTACGGGCGATGTGCTGTCCGTGCCTGCCATTACGGATGCTGCGGCTACCATAAAAGAGCCCATGCTATTGGCCGGTGAACTGTGCTGCTTTGTGAAGGGCAAGCCTGCTTCCCACCGCGAAGTAAGCGCGGCACTGGATGAACCTGAGAAACACGATCTGCGTCTTGCACTGTTTGATGTGGTTGAACACGCATCGATTCATGATGCTTCAACACCGGCAGATAAGATGCTGTTGCTTGCTAGCATTAGCTCGGGCGAGGCTATTTTCCCCATTGCACAATCGAAATACGAGAGCCGTAAGGACCTGATCACGTTTTTCAACAGCCTCACCACCGATGATGAAGGCATGGTGGTGCGTGCGGCCAATGGTATCGTATACAAGGTGAAACGTTCTATTTCGTTGGATCTTGTGGTGCTCGGCTATGCAGTAGCCTCCGATAATCACAATCGTTTGCGCGATTTGCTGCTGGGCTTCGCTTTGGGCAACGACCAATACCAGGTGGTGGCCAAATGCGGTAATGGCTTTTCCGATAGCGAACGCGAGGCCTGGGTGAAACAACTCGAAGGCGATGCAGCGGCCTCGGATTACGTGGAGGTGTCGGGCGCCAAAACAGCATTTGTGCTGGTGAAGCCACAGCAAGTGGTGGAGGTGAGCTGCCTCGATTTAATAGAGTCTACGGGCGATGGCCCCATTCAAAAGGCAATATTGTCCTACACGCCAGCGCAGGGTTATCTCCGCGCGGGAATGGCTTCTACGCTCAGTTTAATAAGTCCTGTGTTCGTGCGCTCACGCACCGACAAGCAGCCAACTGCGGAACAGGCCGGCACGCAGCAAGCCTATGCGATTAAGTCGCCGGTTGTGTTGAAGCCGGGGTCAGAAGAAACTGCATCCACAATTCTGCGTCGGGAGGTGTTTACCAAAACAACCAAGGGAGCCACGGCCGTGCGCAAGTTTGTAGCGTTGCAAACCCACAAGGAGGGCTCCGGGAATTATGCACCCTACGTGGTTGTATACAGCGATTATTCGGGCGGACGAAAAACACCGTTGGAGCAAGAGCTGTTCTTATGCGGTTCGGCAAAAGAAGCAGATGAAAGAGTAGAAGCATTGAAGACGGAGAACATTAAGAAGGGATGGGAGGCCCACAACTAGGCTATGGCAAAGAATATAACATTTCGCATAGGCAACCTGTCGTTTGCGGCGGGCCTCAACAAGGTCGACCGCGACAAGGTGTACGGCTATGTTGAAGAAGTGGTGCTCGACACCCAAGGGAAACCCTGCAGTACGGGTAGCCTGCTCGATGATGGTCAAACGCTGGTGCTTTCGGGTGCAACTGCTCTCAAAACGGTCGATGCCAACAATGCGGAGGTCGATAAGCAGTCGCTGAAAATGGTCTATGCCGATGGCACCGATGCGGCACTAGTGCCTTCGTCGTATGACGGGGAGGTAGCGCTAAAGCCGGCCACTATGGACGAATTGTTCGACCTGGAGGTGACCTCAGTGTATCAGTTGGCTTGGGAAGATGCTTCGGTAAAGGAAGCCACCTTAAAAGCGTTGGATGCCGGCGCGATGTATCGCTTCTTGTTTAATTACCGCGCCGACTATGAAGGAGCAGATGCCATCATGCTGAGTGCACAAAACGAAGTGTTTGTGATGACTGGGCGGATATTGGAGTTTGAATACCTTGAGAATGCAACAGCAGCTCCGGTTGCTACGCCCGAAGTGGCAGTGGAAGATGAGGATGATATGGATTTTGGAATGCTTTAAAAACGAGAAACGATGTCGAGATTCATACATATAGCCGATGCTAAAAACCGCGATGCGGAAGTAGTATTTACCGGGAAGTCAAAAAAGCCCTTGGTGCATGCCGTAACGGCAGCAGGCGCTGAGGTGCATACCCTGCGGGTGCTTAAGGGAACTGCCAGGAACAGTTACGAGGGAATGCTGAAGCAGTTGGGCGCTGATGATGCAATTGCGAAGGCAATGATGGAAGGTGATCCGGAGATAGATCTGCAGATGACCGGTCGATTCATCAAGGGAAGTACGCGCGTGTATATCGATGCCGATATGAAGCCTGTGTCGCGCATTTCAAAGAAAGAAATTGTGCATGCCCCCGATGGCAGTGTGAAAGAAGAGCGTGTGCCCAAGGAGTTGCTGTCCAACATACTTACCGAAAACGCCATCAAAGGCAGTAAGATGTTTCCCAAAAAGGATGTATTCAACAAGTTTGTTTTTGCCAAGAAATACCAGCTTCACCATATAAACGGTTTGACCTTCGACTTTTTGTTTGACATGGCTAAAGATCTCCACGACAAGCAATCGCTCATGATGGTGGGCGGAGGTCCCAAAGGCAACGAGCCACTCGTTTTTCAAGACGGAGGCAAAACATACCGGGCCTTTCTGGAAGGACGTATCAAGGAGAAATCGTATGTGCTTTTACTGCACCTTACGAATTTGGAGTTGAAGGCGGTTAGCGCTTAGTAAACTCTATTTGCTGGTGCAGAGAACCTGTTTCAATTCAGGCTCTTTTGTCATAGCACGACTAAGTGTTGGACTTGCTATTTTTCAATAGCTCTTTGATCTCTCTCATCTCCTTTGCTAATGCTTCAATTTTCACGTTGTCTTTTTGTTCCTCTTCTCGGATGCTATCGATATCCTCCTCGAAGTTTTGTACACGCTTATTGAACTCGCTGGAGAAGCGTTGTTCGATTTGCGAGGTCATGACCGCTATAAAAACGTTGAGGGTAAAAATAACCGCGAAGCCAATGAAACTGAAGAAATAGAGATCTATAACCAATGTGGGTAATGCAGGGTATTGTTGGCGCGTTGTCCGCCAGGCATCAGCCCAGTCGTTGGTAATCAGCACAAACATGCTGACCATGGCTTCGTAGAGATTTTCGAAGTTCATATTGCCGATGCGGCTGAACTCAAAGAGGTTCATGCCGATCACTGCATAAACGTAAATGATAAGAACAGAGAAAAAGCCAAATAGAATAACCGTTTCCATGGCCCCCAATATTTTCTGCTCGATGGAGCGGATGCCGGGGAAAATCGAGAAAATTCGGAACAAACGAAATATGCGAACAATACGCAAGGCAGCCAGTAGCGACGGGTGTTCTATGAAAGGGATGAAAAGCGCTACCACACAGCTTATAGTGACAAATGCATCGAACCAAAACCAGAACTTCAGTTCATTGCTGGTTGATTTCCATTCGCCCATGATGGCCCTGTGGGCTATTTCCAATGCGAAGTAGCATACAAAGAGCGTATCCAACACATAGAGTAGGGGACTGATGGCATTGTGCATGGCAGCCTCTACACCGAGCACCAATACACAAGCAGTAATAACCAATGGCCTCACCACATCGCCGAATAGAATGGCGGTAATTCTTTTCATGAACGCTCTATTTTGGCCACAAAGTAATCGGAAATTTTTGTGATTTCTGCGAATGGCTCTTCAGTCGGAGGCTTCAGCTAAGTCTTCCGGTTCAGATAGCCCACAGCTTCAGCTTCTTGATTTTTTGCTCAATAACAACGTTCGGTCCGCATTCTTGAACCGATAGAACTAGCGAATAATCAAGTTGACTTCATTCTTCAGAGGCTTTAGATGCCTTGCCAAGATTGACCATACAACTGAATTATCAATGCTATCATAGGCATGCACTAAACGATTCCGAAAGGATACGATTTGCCTATCATGCTCAATGGCGATAGCCGGTTCTAACTTTTTGAATTGATTCAGTGCCTCACCAATAATGACGAGTTGCCGTTCAACAGCACTTTGTGTTTTTCTATCGCGCTCATAATCTGTGAAGCTATTGATATCCTTGGTGAAATCTTCAATAAGCTCAATAGCCATTAAGATGTCAGTGAGATACTTTGAGCTCTGTTCCGTCATAGACCAAAATTTTAGAAGCGTCGATGCTCTTTTTCAGAATGGGGTTGCGAATCGCGGCAGCCGAAAGCAGGTCAACCTTTCGCTGGAAGAACAGTTCCAGTTGATCCCACAGGTTCATAAGATTTTCGCCTCGCTGCGCGGGATCTTCAGTGCTGAGCTCTATTAATAAATCAATGTCGCTGGTTTCTTCCTTGAAACTATCGTTGATAGAAGAGCCAAAAGCATATAGCGACTTCACTTCGTAGCTCTTGCACAAACGCAAAAACTCTTGGGGACGACTCTTTATGGACTCTTTCAGATTCATAGGACTAAAGTAAGAATTTTTTGAGGATTGTGGAATTGTATTTCGCAGAAGGCCGAATAATTAGAGGAAGTTGTCACGATGGTCTTTCAAACTTTGAAGGATATAAACGTAGAATTTCATCGCAATGGAAATTGGGTTTTGGGCAAAAAAAAATCCCAACAATCGTTGGGATCTAATTTTTGTGCGGAGAGAGAGGGATTATTTCATGATCCCGGATTAGGCGGCTTCAGATCATCAAATCATGAGACTCCGCTGCGCTGCGTCTTTTTCATTTTTCATAAATTCCTTAATCAAGCCTGCGGCTTGTTGCGGAATTTCTTCAAAATGAAAAATCCCAACTATCGTTGGGATCTCATGATTTGATAATCTGGCGGAGAGAGAGGGATTCGAACCCCCGGATGCTTTCACATCAACAGTTTTTCTCGGCTGAGCCGAGACCGAAATCGTCCCACCAATATAAAATAAAAAAATCCTGCACGAAGCAGGATTAAGCGGAGAGAGAGGGATTCGAACCCCCGGATGCTTTCACATCAACAGTTTTCAAGACTGCCGCAATCGACCACTCTGCCATCTCTCCGCGGCGAAAATACTGCGCTGACGAGGGTCGATACAAATTTTTTTTCTGAAAGCGTGGGAGAGTCGCGTAGTCTGTTGATTTCCATAATTGAAAATGGCTTTCACATCAACAGTTTTTCTCGGCTGAGCCGAGACCGCATCGTCCACTCTGCCTCTGGAATTGCGGGAAATACTGCGCTGACGAGGGTCAAAACAATTTTTTTCAATGTGATGGAGGAAGGTGTAGGGGGCTAATTTTCAATTGGAGAATGGGGAATGGAGAACAGTTGGGCCACTGAAGACCATTCTCCATTCTCCATTCTCCATTCTCCATTCTCCATTCTCCATTCTCCTGACTTAAATCACCCAGCGGCCAACTCCCGCGGCTTTCTTGCGTCTCTTTTTGTGGGGGAAGTTTTGCCTTTGCAATAAGATGAGCCGCGTTTATGGGAGAATTGGAACCACTACATCATTCGGAGAGTGCACAGCCTCGCTCTAAATCGATTGACCTGATCGAGGAAAAGGGTAGGCAACTGCACGTGGCCCTCATCTACCTCGTGGCAATATATTCGGTGGCTTATTGCATCATCAACTGGCTGATTGGTCAAACCACACAGGCCTACATAACAGCGTTTATTGTGCCTTCGGTATTCATCACCTGGCTGCTCAATAAATGGGGGTATTACTACTACTCAAAACTCTGGAACGGCATTCAAATTAATGTGATTGTGGCTATCCTGGCTCTTACCACAGGGCCTGAAACATACATCTCAGCGTTCTTCATTCCTATTATCATCGGTACCTTGGTTACGCTGCAGGGTCGCGAACGAGCCACGGGCTACTTGCTCTCTGCTTTGAGTATCGCTCTTATGGCCTTCTCGCTCGTTACCGATATCCGCATTCTCAACGTAACCATTGCCACAGATGATTCTTTGCGTGTTGAACGTATTGCCAACATGATTGGAGTGGGCGTTATTTCGGCGCTGGAGGTAATCTACATTTTACGCACGAGCAACGATATTCAAAATCGGCTGATAGCGCAAACGGCCCGCCTCGATGAGCGCAATTCGCAAATGGTGGCTGCATTGTACACACGCGACAAAATGATGTCGATGCTTTCGCATGACCTGCGTTCGCCCATTGCTTCCATCCATGCCGGTATGGAGCTCTTTGAAACGGGAACGGTTGATAAGGATATGCAGGCCAAGCTCTACTCCCAAATGAAAAGCCGCACCGGGCAAACCCTGGCTCTCATGGATAAACTTTTGCTATGGTCGCGCAGTCAAACTCGCTCTATCATATATAGAGAGGAAGCGATAGCACTGTCGCAGATTGAGCAGTTCGTTAAGTCGGTGTGCTACCTGTTTGAAAACGAAAAACACATTCAATTCAACTATCAATTTGATGTGCCCCCCGGGTCAATGCTTCGGGGCGACCGCGACATGATTGAGGCCATCTTACGCAATCTCATTTCAAATGCCATCAAGTTTACCGGCGCTGGCGGCACGATAACGATAACCGTTAAAGATCAAAACCGTGCTTGGTTGCTCAGCGTGTCGGACACGGGAAAGGGAATGACGCGCGAAGATGTCGAAAAAATATCGGGTGGGGTGTCGTTTACCACCGCCGGCACCGTGCGAGAAAAAGGTCATGGATTGGGTATGCAGTTGGTGCAAGATTTCATTAGCAAGCACCATTCTTCCCTTCGAATTGACTCTGCGCCAAATCGAGGCACTACGTTCTCTTTTGAGTTGCCTAAGGCTTAAGCTTATAGTCGATGTATTATCAGCCAGCTTTTACTCGCTTCTGCGGTAGCGGACAGCCTTCGCCCACTTCAGTGCAGGCTTTTCGATGATGCGATAGAACAGGAATGCAAATATAACTGCGGCAATTTGTATACAGCCAAACACGGTTGCATTGCCCCAAGGCGTTTTTAAAATTCCACCCAATAAAAAACAGAGCGCACTGATGATGGGCCAGTGCATGAGGTAGATCGAATAGGATACTTCTCCAATCTTGCCCATCCATGCCCATCCGTTGCGGGTAAATCGGATAAGCAACGTGGTAGATAAAGCCGTGATTACAATGCGAAATCCAAGTGCGTGAAGCACACCGGTGAGGTAGGCGCAAACAAAAGCACAAACCGCTATACCAATCCAAAATTCGCGTTCCGAAATCTTGCCTTTGTATTTCATGAATAAATAATAACCCATCAAAAAAACGGGCAGATGAAACGGCAGGTTCGCCTTTGCTGCATTGCCTTCCATGATGATGGAGATAAATGAAAACGCCAACAAGCAGGCCACGGCAACACTTCTTTTAAATACAGATGCTGATGTGAGAATAGGGAAGGCCAGCGCTATGTAAATATAATATTGCATTTCTACGAAAAGCGTCCAGTAGATGCCATTCACCCAGGGCAAGTCGAAAAATGGTGCGGTGAGCGTGGCGCTGGCGGCCAAGAACTGCCAACCGTTGTGCTCAGCGGTGTTGATCATGGCCCAAGAGGTTAGTGCGACAATACAGGCCGAAACAATGAGGGGAGGCTGCAGCCTTACGATGCGCTTGCCCATGAACACAAAGAAGTCTGAGATGCGATAGCCAATCTTTTCCATCGACCAGGGCATAACCATGCCACTAATGACGAAGAAAACGTACACTCCTTCTTGTCCGGCGTCGAGTATTTCGGATACTTTCGGAAAGAAAGGTGTTAACAGGAAAGCACTGTGATACAAGCAAACCATCATGGCGGCCACCGCACGCAAACTATCCAGTATGGTAAGTGATTCGCTCGGTGAGGCGGAGTGTTGTTGCACGAGGGGAAACGATCAATTATTAAACGCCAGCAAGGTCATCCAGGCTTCGGCAATCTTTTTTTCTGTAACAAGTGCTTTGGCCTTGTGGTGAAGTTGCTGCTCTAATTCGCCGGCTCTTCCCTCATACTCCATGAATAGATCGGCAAGCTCAGTGAGCTTGTATTCATTCACTTCCGTTTCATTTGGCAACGATTCGACACCTGCAAGTTGAGCCAGTTCATTGCCTGTAAGCACTTCCGAAGTGCGCACATCTTCAGGCATCGAATCGAAGCCGATTCCAACCTGGGTCATGGGTTGTGGCAATTGAAAGAGCCCTTGGTTGGCGCGGGTGTAGAAATGCCCGCCCATGCGAGCAACCTGATCGATTTTTATGGGAGAAATACGTCCATCCTCATCCAGAATATCTTCAGCTACGTGAATACGAACAACCTCACAAATGACTAGATTACCTGCACCACCTTGCGTTCCCAAAGCAACCACATCGTTGATTTTGCATTCGAACTGCACAGGAGCTTCCTTTACACGAAACGGTTTCACCACTTCGGAAGCGATCGGAGTGAGCCCTGTTTTTGTGAATTCACTGACGCCTTCCGGATACTCGGTGCTTGCCAGCGACATCTGCTCAACCATTGCGTAATTGACAATGTTGATTACACACTCCTTCGTAACCAATGCATTTTCAAGCGTGTGCTTGGTCGTGTTGTCGCGTCCGCGGCGGGCGGGTGAGAAAATGAGTATCGGTGGATTCGAACTGAATACGTTGAAAAAGCTATACGGAGCCAGGTTGGGACGTCCTTCCGCATCGAGTGTACTTGCAAATGCAATGGGACGCGGACCAATGGCTCCGAGCAGATATTGATGCAGCTTGGGCTGCGGAAGTTCCTTCGGATCGAGCGATAGCATGTTTAATCGTACTTTTTCGTTTTTACTTCTTGTTCATGTCGGCAACCGACTCCATCACTTTGTTTTTAAGTTCCTCTTTGAATGCCTTGAGTCTTGACATAACTGCGGCGTCGTGGCAGCCTACAATTTGAGCAGCCAGAATCCCGGCGTTGCGCGCGCCGTTGAGAGCAACCGTGGCAACGGGCACACCCGCGGGCATTTGCAAAATAGAGAGCACGCTATCCCAGCCATCAATGGAATTGGACGATTTAACCGGCACACCAATAACAGGCAAGGGAGTGAGCGAAGCGGTCATGCCCGGCAAATGCGCAGCACCACCGGCCCCGGCGATAATGACTTTGATGCCACGAGCCTCTGCTGAGGTAGCATACTCAAACATACGCTCAGGAGTGCGGTGCGCACTCACAATCGTTATTTCGTAAGGAACACCGAGTGACTGAAGCGCTTCAGCTGCCTCGTTCATGATTGGCAGATCGCTTTTGCTGCCCATAATGATACCTACCATTTGAAAAGGGTTTGGGGCGCAAAAATAGGGAATAGGTGAGAGGTGATAGGTGAAAGCACGCATACCTATTACCTATTACCTATAACCTATTCCCCGTTAGCAAAAAAGTTTTCTTTGTATTTCCGATTTTAGTCGTACACTTGCGGTGCCCATTCGCGGCAATTCTTAGGAATCGTTTCCCAACCTCATTTTGAAACCCTTTATTTCGACAACGAATTTCAATCTACATGTATAACCTCTTGCAATTAAACAGCATGAAGGTGGCTGAACTCAAGGAAGTAGCAGATAAGCTGGCCATCGACAATGCAGACAAACTGAAGAAACAGGATCTCATCTACAAGATTCTCGACGTACAAGCTCTGAAAGCTGAACCCGCTGAACCTACTGCACCTGCGCCAGCAGCGGAAGCTAATCAACCAACCTCGGAAGCTCCCGCGGAGCAACAGGGCAAGGGCAAACGCGAACGTGCTCGCAAGCCCGCCAAGGGCAGCGAACAGCCAGGTGATTTGTTTGAAGAGCCCGCTCAAGCGGAAACGTCTGCTGCAGATCAGTCGTCTGCACCTGAAATAAAGGAACAAGGAGAAACACATCCTCAACAACAACAGCAGCAACAACAGCAACAACAGCCGCGCCAGTTGCAAGGTCCTAACCAAGGGCAAGAGCGTCATCAGCACGGCCAGCGCGACAAGCGTCGTTTCGATCAACCGAACGATCGTGGCCAAGGACAGCCACAAGCTCAAGGGCAGTCGCAACAACAGCCTCAGCAGCAACAACAACACCAAGGAAACCCGAACCAAAATCAGGGACAGGGTGGTAATTATCAGCAGCAGCAGCAAAACGTGATTCGTCCGGATAAGGCCAAGCGCGGCCAGGCCGATGAGCATGGCT
>JBIKSC010000196.1:0-4977 GCA_044348775.1 Flavobacteriales bacterium
CGATTCCAAAAGAAGATGCCGACAAGGCATTCGATGCGGCAACCTGTATTGGTTGCGGTGCTTGCGTGGCAACTTGTCCGAACGGAAGCGCCATGCTTTTTGTCGGAGCGAAAGTTTCGCAGTTCGCCCTCCTTCCGCAAGGTCAGGTAGAGCGCAAAGAGCGCGTGTTGAACATGGTAAAGCAGATGGACGAAGAAGGCTTCGGTAATTGCTCCAACATCGGTGCTTGCGAAGTGCAATGCCCGAAGAATATTTCACTGGAAGTCATCGCGCGGATGAATCGCGAGTACTTGACGGCCAACGTGAAGCCGGAGAATTGACATGAACCGAGTTTTCGAGGGTTTTGCCTTGGTGGTATGCTTGCTTGCAACATTAAGCACCTCTAGTCAAAACTTCCACTACAGCGCGGCTTCGGGTAGTTCGAATTTCTTTGACATCGTCGAAGAGGCCAACAACTATTTTGCTGAATCCGATATTCCTGAGGAACAACTTTATTCAGACAATGAGTACATCCGATTTAAGCGCTGGGAGTGGTATTGGAGAGGCAGGATAAACGGGGATGGTTCCTTTCCAAATTTGATAGAGCAGAATCGCACGTATCAAAATCTTCAGCATGAATCTGCACAGCGCGACTTGCAAAGCCCATGGGTAAACATCAATCAAACCTATGGCGATGGAGGTTATAATGGAATGGGGCGAGCAACATCGATTGCGTTTCACCCAACCAATCCTGAAATTTATTATGTAGGCGCTCCTATCGGTGGTATCTGGAAAACTACCGATGGGGGGCTTACGTATAGTGCCCTGGGTGATTCGCTACCCTATGTAAGCGTTGGTAATATTTGTATCAACCCACTCAATCCGGATATTATTTACATCACGATAGGTGATCACAATGGTTGGTGGAATTATGGCCTTGGCGTCTACAAATCGTATGACGCAGGAGTTACGTGGGAACCCACGGGCAATACCTCTTACTTCACCAATAACGTTGCGTACTTGCGCATGGTCATCAATCCGAATAATCCGGATGAACTTTACGTAGCGCAAACCAATGGCTTGTATCGAACCCTAGATGGGGGTGTCACATGGGATGTCGTGCACAGTGGTTCGCACATCGACGTTGCACTCAAGCACGGAGTCGATGGTGCGTTGTATTGTGCCAGCGATGATTACTGGGGAAGCAGCGAAGTATATGCTTCTCTTGATCATGGAGATACGTGGACGCAAATCACAGATTTTAATCAAACAGCTAATTACCTCCAGTTATCGGTTTCCCCGGGAGAGCAAGAGTATCTGGGTATTAAGTCAAGTGTGGATGGTAATGAAGACTATTACGCAACGTACAATGGTGGAACGACGGTTGATTATATCGATTTAATGCCTGATGGTGGAGTGTTGTTCACTTCACCTGTATACTCGTCGAAGGTGTATTGTGGCTTTATGGTGACCCACCAATCCGTGAATGGAGGACTCGATTGGGAGCAACTCACCGACTGGTATTATACCGGCGAAAGACCGGAGGTACATGCCGACAATCGTTTTGTAGCATATCACCCTCTCACGAATGAGATCTATTTCTGCAATGATGGAGGTATCTACAAATTCAACGAAGAATCGATGGAATGGACGGAGCTTACAGCAGGCCTGATCATCACGCAGTATTATCGAATCGCAGTAGCCCAAACGGACGATATTTTCATGATTGGTGGCACACAGGACAATGGCGGACGCAAGCGTATTTCAGCGGATACTTGGGGACCTACCAATGGCGGTGATGGGATGGAAGTCGCTGTCGATTTTGAGGACGAGCAAACTATTTACACAACGTATATCTACGGCCAGCTGTATCGATCCGACGATCAGTGGGATGAGCAGCAGTACTATGAAATTACGCCTCCCGGTTCGGACGGTGGTGATTGGGTAACTCCATATGTTTTGGACCCCCAGGATTCCCATGTTATTGTTGCCGGATACAGCGAAGTATTTCGCTCCGATGATCGTGGCGAAACTTGGCAACAGCTGAGTAACGATTTAACCGGTGATCCTGATAGAAAGTTGAATGCGGTTGCAGTAGCTCCAACGGATCAGTATACGATCTACGCAGGGCGTGGTTCGATGCTCTACATAACGCATGACGCGGGCGAATCATGGGATAATGAATCGGTGCTTTTTGGTGCAGGCACAGCTGAAATGACTACCATAACTGTCGACCCAAACGACCCAAACGAACTGTGGGTTACGCTCTCAGGCTATGTAAACGGCAAGAAAGTGTATCATTCGACCGATGCGGGCATTACGTTTAGCAATGTGACTTTCAATTTGCCCAATATTCCTGTGAATGCTGCTGTTATTGACAAGCAAAGTGCTCAGCATGACTTTTACATCGGTACGGATGTCGGCGTGTTTATACTCGATGAAGAAAATCAGACTTGGATGTACTATGGCGCTGGTCTTCCCAATACGATGGTGAGTGATTTGGAGATTCAGTATAGTTCGCGAAAGTTGCGCATCGGCACTTTTGGACGAGGCGTGTGGGAAAACGATTTGTATTCAACGCCTGATTTTTCAAGTGTTTCTGAGAAGGCAGAAATGAATGCAACATTGCAGGTTGCGATAAATCCTGTGAACGACGTTTTGCTTCTGAACGTGCATAACACGTTGAATGCTCACGGCGATTTTGTAGTGTATGACTTACTGGGCAGGCCCTTGCATCGTGTGAGCCGAACTCTGCATGCGGGTCACTATCAGTTCGGGATGCAAGTTGCAAATCTGCCCGCAGGATCTTATCTGGTGGGATATGAATCGAATGAAAGCCGAGTTGAAGGTGTTCGTTTTATCAAGCGCTAGTCGTTATCACGATCTTCTCGGAAGATATCATTCATGATATCGCTGAATTCAATGCTGCTGTCCATCACGGTTTTGCCGATGACCGAAAATTCTGCTAACCCATGAAGCACGAACTCCATCATCATGAGTCGTTCTTCGTCTAGAATGCCAGGACAATACTTGTCAACGATTTCATGCAACACAGGAATACTGTAAAGCACATTCGCATATTCATCGCGCGAGTAGTCGATTAGTATCTGCACGTTTTCCGTTGCAAGGTGATCGATAATCGGTTGATACGGATTTTGAATTTTCTTGCGCTTAATGGTTTCCGGACTCGGGAAAATTTGCGGGAATTTTTTTCGAATGGCCATGCCGAGTAAGCGCATTGCAACGAAGTGCGGCCCTTCTTGCTCGCCTTCATACACCAGTTCTACTTTACCTGTAATAGCTGGAACGATAGACATCAGGTCGCCCACGCGCACATGCGTTTTCTTTTCCTTGTTGATAATAGCTCTGCGTTCTGCGCTGCTCACGAGATTTTCCATGGCGCTGATCGTGAGGCGTGCAGAAACACCGCTCTTCTGATCGACATACTCACTTTCGCGCGCTTCAAAGGCTACCATTTCCACCAATTCACGCATGAAGGGCGACACAGTGACGCGCTTCAGTTGCTCTTTCGTATGATGCGCTTCGAGTTCCGTTATCTCCATTCCGAGTGCAATGCTCTTCGGATAGTGCGTGATGATCTGACTTTGAATACGGTCTTTCAGAGGTGTGATGATACTTCCGCGATTGGTGTAATCTTCCGGGTTAGCCGTAAAGATGAATTGAATGTCGAGTGGCAACCGCAACTGAAATCCGCGTATCTGGATATCACCTTCTTGCAAAATATTGAAGAGCGATACTTGAATGCGCGCCTGTAAATCGGGCAATTCGTTGATGACGAAAATGCATCGATGACTGCGCGGGATGAGACCAAAGTGTATTACACGCTCATCGCTGTAGGCGAGTTTCAGATTGGCGGCTTTAATCGGGTCGATGTCGCCAATCAGATCGGCTACGCTTACGTCAGGTGTGGCAAGTTTCTCTACATAGCGCTCCGAGCGATGCATCCAGCGAATCGGGGTTAGATCGCCATGCTCTGCCAGAATGTCTTTTGCGGTGTGGCTGAGCGGTTGCAAGGGGTCGTCGTTCAGTTCGCTACCGGCAACACACGGAATCCATTCGTCGAGTAGTTCGGTAAGCGTGCGTGCGATGCGCGTTTTTGCCTGGCCACGTAACCCCAGGAAATTCATGCTGTGCCCACTGAGTATGGCGCGCTGCACATCAGGCAGCACGGTCTCATCATAACCGATGATTCCCTTGAATGGATTGCTTCCGCGTTCCATATGACGAATGAGGTTTGCCCGCAGTTCTTCCTTCATGGTTTTCGGGGAGTAGCCTGCTTGCTTCAGTTCGCCTAGGGTTTGTATGGTAGTGTGTTTCATTTCTGTGTCAAATTCTTTTTTTACGGTTGCGCTCGTAGTCGCTCAAAATGCTATCACCAAGACCGTCAAGTCCTGTGAAAAGCGCTTTTCCGCCATTGGCTTCGGTAAAGTCTTCAATGAATTGCTGCAAGTAGCTGTCTTGCGCAATCATGAAGGTGGTGATAGGGATTTTTTTCTTGCGGCAGGCTCGCGCTAGGTTCAGGCACTTGCCTGTGATGTATGGATCAAGCCCGAATGAATTTTTATAGTACTGTCCGTTTTCTTTCAGGCAAGAGGGCTTGCCATCGGTAATCATGAAGATCTGTTTATTGCCCGATCGTTTGCGTCGCAGTATTTCCATAGCTAGCTCTAAACCGGCTACGGTGTTGGTATGATAAGGCCCCACTTGCAGGTACGGCAAGTCTTTTACACTTACCGGCCAGGCGTCGTCGCCGAAAACTACTATGTCGAGCGAGTCTTTCGGGTAGCGCGTCATGATGAACTGTGATAGCGCCATCGCTACTTTTTTCGCCGGTGTGATGCGGTCCTCACCATACAGAATCATGCTGTGTGAAATATCAATCATCAGCACAGTCGAAGCTTGCGACAGGTGCTCCGTTTCGAAAACCTCCAAATCATTTTCGGTGAGCATGAAATCGTTGATGCCGTGAGCTATCTG
>JBIKSC010000197.1:0-4976 GCA_044348775.1 Flavobacteriales bacterium
CCACCGGTGAATTCTGATGAAGAATCAGGACTGACCAATTGTCCCAACAGGGCAGTTATAACTATCACCAACAAACCGGAAACAACCAAAAGAAGCAAGCCAATGGAAAATAGAAAGCTGTGAGGTTTGATGTAACTGAAAACACGGAGTGCATTCAGAAATGATTGTTTGGAGATTTTTTTCTTCTCCGATTTTGATTCGTTAGCCACAGTCCTCCGATTAATTCTTGTGCGGCGAAATTAGGGCAACAGCAAGTTTAACCCTTGGCAGACTGCAATAGTTTCTTGGCCTTTTTTAATGACTTATCCAATTCAACCTTACGCTTTCGAGTATACTCTTCGTCCAAAAACATGTTGTCTGATTCAGGATTGTAGGCCATGCGGACATAAGGTTCAGTCAAAATGGAAAAATCGATTCCTTCGACGGCGCGAAACAGAGACACGTCAAGCGTCACCTCCCGAGGCTTTCTCTCTTCTGGCAACTGCATTGCATCGATAAACAACTTTTTATTGGCAAAAGCAGAGCCCCCAAACCAAACCTCGTATTCAAAACCAACCGGCAAGTAGAAAGAATAAGTACCATCAGCACCACCGAAAAAAGCGACATAAAGTTCTTTGTTCTGGTACACTACAATTTGAGCATGCGCAGCAGGCACTTCATTTCCCTTCACGATGTCGTAATGATAAATTACTCCACTAATCAGAAAGTGATTCTCCGTTGACGGAGTCTTGTTAACCTTACGAAACTGTGCTTCGGCAGAAACAACCGACGCCACGAGCACTAGAAACAATGCAAAAACTCTCATGGTATAAAGCAACGAAAAAGCGCCTGAATTTTCAGGCGCTTATGCATTCGTTATCAACAGCTATCGGTTATTTCCCATTCGCAACCAAAACTCCCGTGAGGCGTTCATTCACCTCATGAGCGTAGTCCATATTCCATTCTAACTTACCACTGCGTTTGTTGAACTTAGCCATAGCTACAGGCGTATAGTTCATGAAATTCATACCCAGATAACCACGGTCTTTGAAGAGACTGATGTCAAGTTCCAGATTAACGATTGCAAGGTCAGCAGCGCGCTCAAACCCTTTGGTGTCAATCTGAACCACCTTGGTTACATACGGCGCCTTACCGAACTTCAGGGTGAATACAGAATATCGCGGAAGATTGATGTTGTATTTTCCCTTCGGGCCCGACATTTCCGTAGCCACCAATTCTTCGCCGGACCAAATTTCGATAGGAACGCCCATTACTCCCTTCTCCGATGAATCGGTTAAACTCAATTCGAGTACGTTTCCCTGAAAGGTAAATGTTTTTACTTTCGATTGTGCTACAGCCCAGTGAATACAGAGCATAGAAGCAAAAATAGCAATAGTCTTTTTCATTGTTTAAGTCAGTTTTCGCTCTTGTATACCACTATCGAGCGATAAAGGTTACTTCTCTGACTTCTTTTTAGAGCGCCTTTCGGGCTTTTCATGAAAAAAATAACGGAAATCTGCGGTAAGGTAATTTCCTCCCAGTTGCACAAAAGTCGTTGTAGGATCATCATCCAATTGGAACAAAACACGCGTGGTACCAATTTCCTGAAACGGGCGATGATAAGAAGCACCTATATAGAAATAGCCCTTGTCGGGGGTCCGCCACTCGAAGCCATAGTTCGCGAGCAAGGCCGATTGAATCCAACTATTCTTGTATGTCTTCTGGTAGAAATCGAAGCGCAATGTGTCGCGATATTCATACTCAGAAGACTCCACGTTACTCGGGTACAGATCCAAGGAAACACCGGCACTTGCATTCATGAAAATCCGATCTGTCAGCTTTACAAATACCATGGCCTGAACAGGAATCTCATAACAGATATATCGGAATCGCAATTGCTTCTCTTCCGGAAGTTCCGGGTGGTTGAAATGCAACGTGAAATTGCGCTGCACCATGCAAATACCCGACTCCAGGCTCCAGTTTCGGCTGAGGCCTTTGCGCACAACCATTCCAAAGTTGAGACCGGGGTTAGGTTCAAAGTCCACTTTCAAATCTTCGATTTCCGCATTTTCAGTTCCTGTTCCCAAATACTTACTTGGTATCATCGGTTTCAACTGAATTCCCAGCGTAGTAACGTTCACCTGCGAGCTGAGGCTTCGTGTCACGCAGATAAGCACAATCACAAATAGATATGTAAACGGCCTCAGAATCACAGTTTATTCTCTATCCAGGTCGTAACATATTCTAACGGCCTTCTGTGCTGCTCCGGCCACTCAGCCTCCGGATAACCAACGTAGATTAGCCCAAGACACCGATCTCCTTGCTGCAATTCCAAAAATTGGTGACAGTCTGCATGATTCAACAATTTTGGTGTTGACCAAAATGTGCCGAGCCCATAAGCAGTAGCGGTTAGCATCAGGTTTTGTGTGGCGCAGGCGACCGCTTCTATCTCTTCAACTTCATCAATCTTTCCACTTGGATCTCGATGCATGCAAACGGCAATGACAGCAGTTGAACGCTGCAGCCTCAAAGCCATGCGATCAAACTTGGCTTGATTAAATTTTTCAACCGGCGTAGTATTTCTGTACAACTCCGGAATGAGTTGACGAATTGATTCCATGCCTTCACCCAAATAAACACGGAATCGCCAGGGCTGGGTCATGCCATGTGTAGGCGCCCAAATAGCGTTGCTGAGCATTAACTCCAGCTGTTCGCGATGCACCTTTCGCGTAGAAAACTTTTCAGGAGTAATCGTTCTGCGGTTTCGGATGACCTCCGATATTTCACTTAGATTGTATTTCATAATTCGATTGCTGTGCAAAGCTAATCGTGTGGTTGTTTATACAATCATGCAAAAGGTACACAACCGTAACGTCTCAAGATTGTTCTGTCGCTTGTACTTTGGTCACTCGAAACTACCATGAAAAAAACATACGCCATAACCGGAGCCGGTTCCGGAATGGGCAGAGCAACTGCGGAGCTGCTCTCTCAAAATCCGGATGTAAAACTTCTACTTGTTGGTCGCACAAAAGCGGCCTTGGAAGAGACCCATTCGCTTCTGCACCATTCTTCAAATCACGTAATAGCCCCATTCGATATGCGTGATGCGTCAGCCTGGCAACAAGCGATAGACCAGCATTTCAACGATGAAACAAATCTTTGCGGTGTTTTCGCCAATGCAGGTGTGGGCGGAGAAAATCATTATGGGCCGGAAGATCGCTGGGAAGAAATCATCAGCATAAACCTTACGGGAACCTATGTAACAATTATGGAGCTCTTGCCACATCTCAAGAAGTCGTCAGATGCTTTCAAGCACATCGTTATCACATCATCGTGCCTTGCCCGATTCGGGGTTCCGAACTATACAGGCTATTGCACCGCGAAAACAGGCCTGCTTGGCCTTACACGCTCTCTTTCGGTTCAACTTGCCAGCGAACACATACTGGTAAATGCTCTTTGCCCCGGCTGGGTGGAAACCGAAATGGCAAAGGCAGGTATTCAGAAATTAGCCGACCGAGGAGGTGAGTCTTACACCGTCGAATTTGAGCGACAGATGAGCTATGTGCCCTTGGGCCGCATTTCTAAACCGGATGAAATAGCCGCCATGGTTGCGTTTCTATTTTCAAATCAGCAAACATCCATGACCGGACAAGGCATTGACATTAATAACGGATCCTTCATGCAATGAAAAAGATTATAACAACTCTACTCATTCTAGGCTGCTCGCAATTCTCAAAAGCCCAGGTTCAGGACACAGGGGATGACTCAGCAATGATTGCTGCCATCTACAACGAAGTGATGTTGCACGGCGAATGCTATGAAAACCTGCGCTACTTGTGCAAGAGCATCGGTCACAGACTTGCCGGATCAGAGAGTGCCCAAAAGGCCATTGATTGGGGAAAGGTAACCCTCGAAAAATGCGCCGCCGATAACGTTTTCCTGATGCCGGTTGAAGTTCCACATTGGACCCGAGGTGGGTTTGAATATGGTGGTTATACAATAGAGGGACTGCAAAAGGAAGTGGCACTTACTGCACTAGGAGGTTCGGTTGGTACAGAGGGTAAACGCATCACGGCTGAAGTGGTGGAAGTGAAAAGCTTTGATGAGCTGAAGGCTTTGGGTGAAGATAAAGTGCGCGGAAAAATTGTATTCTTCAACAAACCACTGGACGCTACGCTCATCAATACGGGCGCAGCCTACGGAGGCGGCTACCCCATTCGCGGCCAAGGCCCTAGTGAAGCAGCAAAATTGGGCGCAATTGGCTGCCTCATCCGCTCACTTACATTGGCCGACGACAACTATCCGCATACGGGTGCAACCAATTACGAAGAAGGCGTAAAACGCATCCCGGCTGCAGCGCTTAGCGCAGTTGCATCGCGTCAGCTCAGCCAAGATTTAAAAAACGATCCACACCTCAAGTTTAATCTGCAGCTAAGCTGCGTGGCTTTCGAAAGAACGATGCAGGCCAATGTAGTTGCGGAAATTCGCGGCTCTGAATTTCCGGACGAATACATTACCGTTGGCGGGCATCTCGATTCGTGGGACATCGGCGAGGGAGCTCACGACGACGGAACAGGAATAGTACAATCGATCGAAATGATTCGCGCTCTCAAAGCTATCGGCTACAAGCCTAAGCGCACCATACGCGCAGTGCTTTTCATTAATGAGGAGTTTGGTAATGACGGAGGTGAAACGTATGCTCGCGTTTGCAAGGAAAATGGCCTTGTGCACATTGCAGCCCTGGAAAGCGATGGGGGTGGCTTCACGCCGGTTGGGTTCAACTGTGATATCAGTGACAAGCAGTTTGAAATCGCTCAGTCTTGGCTTCCATTATTAGAGCCCTACAACCTGTTTCGCTTCCGCAGAGGAGGAAGTGGCGTTGATATTCGTCCATTAAAGGATGATCGAATAGCATTATTCGGTCTGCAAGTTGACGGACAGCGATACTTTGACTATCACCACACCAACAATGATCGCTTTGAAAACGTGAACAAGCG
>JBIKSC010000198.1:0-4943 GCA_044348775.1 Flavobacteriales bacterium
TGACCTCTACGACACCTGCCGTGCTGCTGCAAGTGCCCATGCTTGGTCATGTAAAGAAGGCTTTGGTGAAGTCACAAATTACGAAGTATTTTGAAGAAGTGCAGCGCGAGCGCATGCGTGAACAGTTCACCAGATTTGTTAGAGACGAAGGCATGCGCCTGGCGCAGGATTCCGGTTTCGGCAAGATGACCTTGCGGGAAGATGAAATCCTAACCCTTGATGAGGAACCACAATTTCATTTTATTGTTTCCGGTGAATTTACACGCGTCAAGGAAGAGGGTGAAACATTGGAAGTACTCGATGTCGAAGATGCACAGTCAGCACGTAGCTTATGGTCTGCGCTTAAAGGCCAGCCTATAGACTATTCGCTTGTGGCGAATCGTTTGTCGGAAATCATCGTTGTACCCGCTAACGAATTCCAGCAACTCGTTAATCGCTCACCAAGAGGGCATCGTATTCGCGCGGCAATGAATCATCTGCAGAACTTGCCTCGATTGGCGGAGGGCCTTAAGCCTTCTTTTAACCCTTTTACCTGGAAGACCTTACTCTTCTTACCGCAGTTTGCCTTTGAAAAGGCATGGCAGATGGATGCGGATTGCTTTATTGTGGATTTTCAAGATGCAGTTCCGTTGCCCGTGAAAGCAGCGGTTCGCGAAGGTTTGAAAACGGCACTCAGCAAAGGGGAGTTGGGCGACAGGCCCATTGTGGTCAGGATTAATGAGAATGCCATACCGGAGGAACAACGGCTGGATTTGGATATGGTAGTCGGATTGCCGGGTATTACGGCATTGATGCCTACAATGACGGAACGTGCCGAAGAGTTGGATGCCTTGCATCACGAATTACTTCGCAGGGAGCGTTCGTTGGGTTTGAAAGAGGGGAGCACGAAATTGCTTCCGTTGATTGAAACGCCCGGTGCGGTTCTGCGCGTTGATACTATCGCTCAATCAGGCGGGGGTCGGATAATCGGTATTCTTCTGGGACATGGAGATTTGTTTCGCTTAACCGGTGCGGTACCACACGGAATGACAACCATGGATTATCCGCGCAACGCGGTGCTTTTTGCGGCAAGAGCCAACGGTATTGCAGCGTTTGACACACCCTACACCAAAGTGTCGGATGTAATTGGTCTCGAGCGAGAAGCCCGTGAAGCGAAGCGACATGGTTTCGATGGTAAGGCATGCATACACCGACATCAACTTGCGGTGGTAAAGCGTTGCATGTTGCCATCGGCAGATGAAATAGCATGGGCGGGCAGAGTTGAACAGGCGCGAAAGGAAGGCCTGCTCGATACGCTTGCCAAGAAATTGAATGAACAGGGAAAAAAGGAAAAGGCGAATCGACAGACGGACGGTATGGCACTCGTTGACGGACAGTTGGTGGGACCTCCTCACATCAAAGCAGCACAGCGCATTTTGAATATTACTACCGGTCGTGATTTGCCTGCTGCGGGAAGAAAAGGTCGTGCAGTTCACCATCGCTCCGATGCAGAGATACAGCCTGGGGCAGTGATAGGAAACCCCTATGAATTGACTATCACCGAGGGTATGCTGGATTTATGGTTACAATCATTCTACACGCATAACCCCGCACATACGAGTAATGTTTTTTCGCATGAGATAAACGGAAAAAGTGATGGTCTCATGCCCGTACCGTTCATGATGGCGCTTTACCTCTGTGTTTCCATGTCGGATACCCACGGAGCGATTTATCACTTAGGTTTTCGCAATGCACACATGGTCAATCCAATCCATACAGGAGATACTGTGCGACAAAAGATTACCATTTTAAGTGTTCGAAATACGGCAGACGGCAAGCGTTCGGTTGTGACAACCTTGCGCGAATTGGTGAATATTGAATCGGACGACGTTGTGTTCAGAACAGAGAAAATGGAGTTGTATGCTGCACAGCCTGCTAACTTCGGTTCGCGAGAGTCAGTGCCTGATTACACAGCTACTTTGAATGATGAAAATTGTTTTCGCGATAGAGCGGTGAGTGGTTGGCTGAAGGCTAGAAGCTTGCGTTTAAGTTGGTCGGGTTACACAGGATCGCGTCTCCAAGTGAATAGGGAGGAAGTCTTATTACACTCCTTCGCACGCCCTTTAGGAGTTAGTGCGAACCTCGCTTTGTCAACCCGATTTCTGGTCACGCACCCGATTCATCTCGATCATCGAGTGTATGATCAAGGTGAGGGACTGGGTGTCGTAGTAAGTGGTGGTTTGGTAATTTCACTCATTCTGGGCGCGGCATCGAGGGATTTTAGTCACGTTGTTTGGGAAGAATTAATTGCCGCCAACAACGTGCGCACGGTTTCACCCAACGAAACTGTGGGCGCATTTTCAGTCATTATTGATCAGCAACCTTATCCCGGAGATGAATCATTGGAGGTATTGGTAGTTAAGACCATTGGTGTGAAGAATATTTCACCGACAATAGATATGAGCGAATTGGTCATTCCGGATGCCCTGTTGAAACCGTTGGTGGGCGGTGGAAGTAAGTATGATGATTTATGCAAGGCGTTTCACATTCCGGCACTGGAAGGAAAAGTTGTCGGAGAGGTACTGCGAAGAATTGTGCGCGAGACTCCGCGATAATTCAATCGCGAAGGGATGCTGCGATTTGATTGGTCAACTCCACGAAAGCCTCAACTCCCAATTGCTCCGGGCGTTTATCCCAAATCGGAGAAGTTGTTTCGACCTTGCCCTGCAGCATACTCTTGAGTGAGTTGCGGAGTGTTTTTCTTCGCTGGTTGAACGAGGTTTTAACCACTTGCTTGAAGAGCTTTTCGTCGCAACCGATTGTGTGTCCAAATTTTCGGCGCATGCGAATAACACCACTCTTCACTTTCGGTGGCGGAATGAATTCGTCTTCATTCACCGTAAACAAATATTCAATATCGTAATAGGCTTGGGCTAAAACGGAGATGATTCCGTAATCCTTATTGCCGGGGCCACTGGCAAAGCGCTGCGCCACCTCTCTCTGAAACATACCGACGAGTTCCGGTACTTGATCCATATGGTCGAGCACCTTGAAAACAATTTGCGATGAAATGTTGTAGGGGAAATTACCGACCACTGCCACAGGTTCATTGAACATTTTATCGAGCGGCATGCGTAAAAAATCCGCCTCATGAATGCGGCCACGCAACTCTCCAAAGTGAATGTTCAAGTAGTCGACACTCTCGCGATCAATCTCTACGACATGTGTTTCGAATTCTTTACGCTGAAGCAAATAAGTAGTTAAGGCTCCCATGCCGGGTCCTATTTCCAGCACCTTTTTATAACCGCCGTGCAGTGTAATTTCCTCGGCAATGCGCTGACAGATTTCAGGGTTCTTGAGAAAATGCTGCCCGAGGGCTTTTTTGGGTTTGACGTTCATGTTGCGGTAAGTGCGCGAAAGATATAGCCTTCGCGTGACAAATGCTCGAGGCTTCTTTCCAGTGCAAACAACATGTTGCTTTGTGCTTTCAGACTATCGTGAAAAACGACGATGCTTCCCGGAGTCACATTCTTTACGACATTTTCATAGCATTGTTGTGGCGTGTTTGATATGTCGAAATCAGCACTAAGAACATCCCACATCACAAGTCGAAAGTGATTTTTGAGTGCGTTTACTTGCGCCGGTGTTATTCGTCCGTAGGGTGGACGAAAGAGTGTCGATTGTATGCTTGCCTTACCACGGATTACATTTCGCAGATAGCCCAGCTGGCTAGTCTTCCAACCGTCGGGATGATCGTAGGTGTGATTGCCTATCGCATGGCCTTCTGCAACAACGCGCGCAAATAGTTCAGGATACGCCTCTGCGTTTTTGCCTAAACAAAAGAAGGTGGCTTTTGCATCATATTGCTTGAGCAAGTCGAGCGCGGGTTCCGTAACGCCCGGCGTTGGACCATCGTCGAATGTGAAGTAAACCTCCCGCTTGTCAGCTGAAACATGCCAAAGCAAATCCTTAGCGAAGGGCTTCAGCAACGAGGGAGTTTTAACGAGGTACATCAGTCGAGCGGATGCGCTAAGACACACGAAGTTTTTCCCGCTACAACCTTTCCGTCCGTATTGAATGCCTCAAACATGATTACATAGATTCCAATGGGGGCTTTCGTGCCGTCATCTGAAATGCCATCCCACGATATGCGCACTTCGTTTCCTAACAACATGTTTTGCATGAGATATCGAACAAGACGACCTTCACTGTTGTAGATATTCAGATTACCAACGAAACCAGCTTTCTCGAGAAGAATCGAAAACGTTACTACATCGTTGTAGCCGTCGTTGTCGGGTGAGAAAATTTCGGGGTCTACGGTTATGTCTGTTGTAATATCCGCATTCAAAACTGCTTGTGAATTCAGAATTCCGGGCGTTGCGAATCCTGCGCTCTCGGCTGCGCTATGCCAGTTGGTGACATCATCGGAACGACGGTTGTAGTCGACACGCTCGAGAGACACGCCATCCGTCGAGTTAAGTAGCGGAAAGTGAAACTCGCTGTTGTATGCAACCTCGTCGGCCACTTCACCATTGGGTAGTACTAGGTAAACAACATCATCGGAAGAGAAGTCTGACATTCCCTCTACTTTCCAAATGGCATTTCGGTTTGTATTTGCATACAACGCAGGAAGTTCACGCCCATCGCGCGCAAGAACTAAAAACGAGCCGGGCATGAGCAACAAGTTACGCTCAGTGATGAAGTCGGGTGTATTCATTTCACCGCTTGTTGCATCGGCAATGGCGCAACTATCGAGCGAAACAGCATGATTCGAACGATTGTATATTTCAATAAAATCGCTACCGCCATCGAATGGGTCGTAAAGAATTTCATTGATGATAAGATCTCCCTCTTCAGGAGTTTGCGGCAGAGCGAATGAACCGCTGATGTTCATCGCAACGTTGCTCCAGCAGTCAGCAATGCCGAGCAGGTTGAAGGAGTAAATTGTATTCGCAGTCATGGAT
>JBIKSC010000199.1:0-4937 GCA_044348775.1 Flavobacteriales bacterium
GCTGCCTCGACTTGGCCTTTGAAGCCATGCACCGCGGAGGCAATGCACCGTGCGTGCTAAATGGAGCCAATGAAGTAGCGGTGAAATTATTCCTCGAAGAAAAGATTAGCTTCCTACAGATACCGGAGGTTGTAGAGCATGCGATGAACACAGTTCCATTTATTGAAAAGCCGGTTTTGCAGGATTATTTTGAGAGTGATGCTTCGGCGCGGGCCTCGGCGGCTTCGGCTTCGCTCGGCCACCGTTCGCTCGGCCACGGTTAGATGCGGGTACTGTCTATGGGATGGCTTCTACCGTATGTGGACGCACAGCAGTACTTCCGTACCCGGAGGTTGCATGGAGGGTCTGCGCAATAATCGGAGCTATTGGCCATTCGCCCCTAGCCAATCGCCACTAAATCGTCATGATATCCTTGTCCTTCACCGCGATCATCTCTTCCACCTTGCGGTTGAACTTGTCGGTGAGGTCTTGCACCTTCGCTTCGCCGGCTTTCGCTTCGTCTTCGGGCAAGCCGTCTTTTTGAGCGGTCTTGATGAAGTCGAGCGCCTCTTTGCGTGCGTTGCGGATACCGACCTTCGCGTGTTCGCCTTCAGCATGCGCGCGCTTGCTGAGGTCCTTGCGCCGCTCTTCGGTGAGCATAGGCACTGAGATGATGATGAGATCACCATTGTTTTGCGGATTCAATCCGAGGTTGGCTTCCATGATGGCTTTGCCAATTTCGTTCAGCATGTGCTTTTCCCACGGTTGCACGGTAATAGTGCGTGCATCGGGCGTGTTCACGTTGGCGATGTTTTTCAAAAGGGTGGGTGAACCGTAATAGTCGAGCTTCACTCCGTCGAGCATTGCTGGGGATGCTTTACCGGCGCGGATTTTAGAGAGTTCGTTATCGAGGTGATCCAATGACTTCTGCATTGCATCTGTGGCTTCATCGAGAGCCATTTTCACTTCATCGCTCATATGCTGTTTCGCTAATTGTGCTGCTAAAATAATGGAGGTTTAAAAACTCACAAGTGTCCCCACGTGCGTGCCTTCAACGAGTTGCTTTAGGTTGCCCTTTTTGTTCATGTCGAAAACGATGATGGGCAACTTGTTTTCGTTGCACAAGGTGAACGCAGTCATGTCCATCACCTTCAAATCTTTTTCAAATACTTCGGAGAAACTTACCTTGTCGTAACGTGTTGCAGTTGGGTCTTTCTCGGGGTCGGCAGTGTAAATGCCATCTACGCGAGTGCCTTTGAGGATTACCTCGCAATCGGTTTCAATGGCGCGCAGCGAAGCCGCAGTATCAGTTGTGAAAAACGGATTGCCTGTGCCGGAACCGAAGATTACTACACGGCCTTTCTCGAGGTGACGCACCGCGCGGCGCTTGATGAATGGCTCTGCGATGGCCTTCATTTCGATAGCGCTTTGCAGGCGCGTATCGACGCCAATGCTTTCGAGTGCACTTTGCAATGCCATACTATTAATCATTGTGGCGAGCATACCCATGTAGTCGCCCTGGGTGCGCTCCATGCCACCTTGTTCGGCCTGTACACCTCGGAAGATGTTGCCGCCGCCAATGACGATGGCGATTTGAACACCGGAACTCCAGATCTCCTTGATTTCTTCCGCGTATTGCAACAGGCGCTGGTTGTCGATACCGAATTGCTTATCGCCCATGAGCGACTCACCGCTCAGTTTTAACAGAATACGTTTGTACTTCATTTGGGGGGCAAGTTAGTGAGGAAAGGACGAGAGACAAAGGACGAGGGATCGGGACCAAGCGACTGTTCGGAGGGCTCTGCAACCGCTGAAAGCAAGTCATGGATCACAGGCCATTGAAACCAACGTCTTACTCCCCGGTAATCTTGCCATCCGCCGTACCTTTACCTCATGAATGCGCGTCACGTAATCCTACTTACAGTTCTTTTCTTCCTGAGTGAAATTCTGCAGGCGCAGCAACGCATGAATGGCGAAGCCATCGTGCAGCTTAACAGCGGCAGCGCGATAGCCACGTTCGTTTCTGATATGAACACCCAACTAGGCCTCACATCAGATGTGAAGACCTCGCGCTGCATTTACCCGCGCATGAATCTTTGGCTGGTTGAGTTCAACGAAGAGAATATTCCTATGCGCGATTTTCTCTATCATGCCAAGAAGAATTCGGCCGTCACACAGGCGCAAGTGAACCACATCGTTGCGCAACGACTGGTACCTGACGATCCATTTTTCGAACAACAATGGCACCACCAGCAAGCCAACGATCACGACATAGACAGTGAACTGGCGTGGGACATAACCACGGGCGGAAACACACCTTCGGGCGATGAGATTGTAGTATGTGTTGTGGAGCTAGGTGGCGGCAAATGGAATACCGCTGACATTATTGACAACCACTGGGTGAACGTGCACGAAATCCCGCTCAACAACATCGATGACGACAACAATGGCTACATCGACGACTACGATGGATGGAATATCGTGAGCGAAAGCGATGTGATCGACAACGATAGCCACGGCACCCGCGTATGCAGTATGATTGGCTCAACAGGCAATAATAACACAGGTGTTGTAGGTGTTAACTGGGATGTAAAAATGATGATGGTGCAAATAGGAAGTTCTACCGAAGCTGCTGCTATTGCCGGCTACGTTTATCCGCTCGAAATGCGCCGTCTATATAACGAAACCAACGGCGTACAAGGCGCATATGTTGTCGCTACCAACAGCTCCTGGGGCACCGATAACGGGCAACCTGCCGATGCTCCTATTTGGTGCGCTATGTACGACTCACTCGGTGTGCACGGAGTATTGAGTTGCGGATCTACCACCAACAACAACTCAAACGTTGATGTTTTTGGTGATCTGCCTACTGCTTGCCCAAGCGACTACCTCATTTCGGTAGGCCGCACCAACAGCATGGACGTCCGCGCCTCAGGTGGATACGGCCTTACTACCATCGATCTGGCCGCACCTGGCGACGCGGTGTATCTCGCCAACAACACCACTTATACCAACACCACAGGCACATCATTCTCGAGCCCGTGCGTGGCAGGTGCAATTGCACTCCTATATAGCGCGCCATGCACAGCATTCGACGATAACGCAAGTGTAAATCCGGCACAAGCTGCAGCGCTCATGAAAGACTTCATTCTAAACGGCGTGGATACTACTATACAGCTGCTCGGCGAAACTGTGAGTGGCGGAAGATTGAATGTGCACAACAGCCTGCAATTGATGCTAAACTCTTGCGACAATGGACAATGCATGGCGCCTTACGGCCTAGAAGTAGCGCAATCACCGGGCACACTTAACTACACGATAAGCTGGAACGATCTCATCGCCGCTGAAGACTACCGATTGGAGTATCGACCCGAAGGAAACCCTGCATGGACAACTGTAGAACTAAACAACGGCAATAACGCGGCACTCGAAAACTTGCTTGCTTGCACTGCTTACGAAGCACGTGTTGCTGCTTATTGCACGGACTCATTAAGCGAGTGGTCTGAGGTCCTAACATGGAATACAGACGGGTGCTGCATCCAACCGACAGCATTGAACGTAATTGCATCCACAGCCAATTCCCTGACCCTCCAATGGGACGAAGTGCTTGCAGCGTGGGGCTACACTATCCTTGCTAGCGACGGAAGCGGGAATACAGTGAGTTGGCAGGCCGGTGCTACCGATACTATTATCATTGCCAACTTACTTCCTTGCACCAACTATATATTGAGTATAAATTCTCAATGCGATAACCCTCAGGGGCCCGCAACACTATCGGTTGGCTTCACACCCGGTTGCGAAGATTGCGCTCTCATACCCTATTGTTCAACTTCAGCAAATGCAGATGTAGAATTTATTGCCAATGTCAGCATCGGTGATATCGTGCGCAACTCATCCGGAGACGATGGATATATCCTTGTATCTGACATAACGGATACGCTTTTTGTTGGATCAAACTACGAGGTGTCATGCACCCCCGGTTATCTGGGGACTACTTACAACGAGAATTTCCGTGTTTGGATTGACTACAACATCGATGGTGATTTCGAAGACGCGAATGAACTCGTGTTTGATCCTGAACCAACCACCGTTGAAGTGACGGGTTCTTTCACAGTGCCTAACTCCATTACTTCAGGTGTTTCACGCATGCGCGTATCGATGGCCTACACGCCCATCAACGCGAACAACGAACCGGATCCGTGTGGTACTTTAACCTACGGTGAGATTGAAGACTATTGCATCACACTGAGCAATGCAGTAAGTATTCAAGAGCGAATAGAGGCTGCAATATCGCTCGCGCCCAATCCAGCCAATGATTGGATTCAAATTCGAGGCTTGCAACAAAAACCGATTGAAGTCGCATTGCAAGGTATTGACGGAAGATCTTACGGCTCGCTCAATTTAAATGAATGGCCGCGCTTCACTTTGCCTGCGTTAACCAACGGCACGTACTTCGTGCGAGTGCAATGTGAAAAGGAAACTATGGTGTTGCCGCTCGTTATTGTGCATTGATGTGAACTTCCTATCAGAACATACTACGCCGATTGAATACACACCACTGCTGCACAAGCTGTGTTTGGGGCGCAACATCCGCATCGATGTGAAGCGTCTCGACCTGTTGCATCCATTGGTAAACGGGAACAAGTGGTTTAAACTAAAATACAATGTAGAGCGCGCGCTGGCCTCCGATCACAAGACACTCGTTACGTTTGGAGGAGCTTGGAGCAACCATATACATGCCACTGCCGCTGCTGGTGGGCTCTGCGGTGTGCGCACCATCGGTATTATTCGCGGAGAAGAACCGAAAGCGTATAGCAACACACTTCAGTTTGCGAAAGAGCAAGGAATGGAACTCCAATTCGTGAGCCGCCTCGATTACGAAGAGCGAAACACCGAGGAGTTTAAGGCCTGGCTGCATGATCAATATGGTTCCTTCCATTTAGTGCCCGAGGGCGGCT
>JBIKSC010000200.1:0-4890 GCA_044348775.1 Flavobacteriales bacterium
ATACAGTCTGAAAGGTCTTATCGCAACCGGTGCTATCTCTCTGTTCTTGTTGTTCCTTATCAATACCGGTGTCATCATTTGGTTCGTACAGCTTGCTGGCTTCTTCGAAAGAACCTTCGTGAATTCGTTCGGAATGCCATTCAATAGCGGTGCTCTCTTCTATATGTTGCTGGTTGTTGGATTGATTACCCTGGGCATCATTGTAACGCATAAGCGGAACATGGTGCTGGCCAACACCTTGGTGCTAGGTATTACCATGGCAATCCTTGGCTATACCACTTTCGCTACGGTCATCATTCGCTCCAATGCAAATCCTCCAATGGATGAAAACAATCCGGAGAACCTATTTGCATTGCTTTCTTACCTCAACCGCGAACAATACGGTGATCGACCACTCGTATTCGGACAATACTTCAACACGCCTCAGGATTTGGAGAACCCCTACCGCGATGGTGGCGATGTGTGGATTAAGTCATATAGCGTTCGTGAAAACAGCACCAAAAACAAACTCGTGCTTTCAAGCCGAGATAAATTCACGGCAGATCAATACATTGCTTCTCACCCCGATGAAAAACTATCGCTCGTGGAAGAATACATCGAGAGCGGCGAGAAGAAAGGAAGCGTGCCCAACTACGACAAGGACTTCTGCGGATACTTCCCGCGCATGCACTCCAACCAAGGCAACCACCTCAAAGACTATAAGGAGTGGAGCAACTACCAAAACTGGAACTCGGAAAAAGGACAAGAGAAGGTGAAGAATGCCGAGCAGGCGATTGATCAATCCGAAAGCGCTTTAAACTACTACTCTCAAACGAATAAAATGCCTCGCGGCTTCGAAGATCAAGATCCTCGATCCTTGCTAAAAAGCCTCGACCGCATGCGCGAAAAAATGATTCCAACAGCGGCCGAAGACTTCCGATTCTTTACCAGCTACCAGGTGGGTCATATGTACTGGCGCTACTTCATGTGGAATTTCTCGGGCCGCCAAAACGACCGTCAGGGTCACGGCGAATTCACAGAAGGAAACTGGATGTCGGGCGTGAACCTCATCGACCAGGAGCGTGTTGGCAATCGTGAGAAAATTTCCGACATGGAAAAAAGCAATCGCGCCTACAACGTTTACTTCATGCTTCCACTCATCTTGGGGCTGATTGGCTTGGTTTTCCAAATGATTCGCAGCCAGAAAGATTTCTGGGTAGTAGGTCTTCTCTTCGTGCTAACCGGCTTTGCCATCATCGTGTATCTGAACCAGACCCCCCAACAACCTCGCGAACGTGACTACGCATTTGCCGGTTCGTTCTATGCGTTTGCTATCTGGATTGGTCTCGCTGTCTATGCCCTCTACTTCGCAGCAACACAATGGACTTTCCAAAACGTTACCAAAGTGGCTTCAATGACTGTGGGTGGCTCCGTCATTATTCTTTTCGCCGAGCGCCTAGCAACCGGAAGCAATGGCTTTGGTTATTCGTTGATGTATATGAGCATCGTGGCAACTGCCATGCTCGCGCTCATGATGCTTCTCGGCAAAGTAATTAAAGGAGAAACCTCCAGCAAGGCATTGGCCGCAATACTCATTTGCATGGTTACTCCGGCTCTGATGGCTTATCAAAACTGGGACGACCATACACGCGCGAACCGTAAAACCGGATTGGCAATGGCTATCAACTACCTGCAATCGCTGCAGCCGAACGCTATCATTTTCACCAATGGAGACAACGATACATTCCCACTTTGGTATGCGCAAGAGGTTGAAGGCATTCGCACCGATGTACGCGTTGTAAACCTCTCACTCCTCAACACTGACTGGTACATCGATCAGATGAAGCGCCAGGCATACGATGGTCAGCCGGTTCCATTCAAAATGCCCGAGCAGAAATATCGCCAGGGCACTCGCGACGTTATGTTTGTTGACCCTAACCGCGAAACAAAAGGCTTCATGCCGATTTCTGAAGCCATGGCTGTAGCGCTCGACGACAGTAAAACCATCGATAACGGTCGCAATAAAATCGCCTATTTGCCAACTTATAAGTTCAGCCTCAAGGTAGACAGCGCAGTTGCTGAAACTTATCGTCCTTTCCTCAACGAAGGCGACACACTCGTAACCGATATCCAATTCAGTTTAGTTGATGGCGGCGGTCGCCCGCGCTCATACATTACCAAAGCCAATATGGCCGTTCTTGACCTGCTCAACAACATGGACTGGAATCGCCCGGTATACTTCGCTGTTACTACAGGTGGTGATGCATACATGGGACTTGAGCAATACTTCCAACTCGAAGGACTTGCTTACCGTCTCACACCGATTAAGCACAAGAAAAATCCGAACCCAAACATCGACGGCGGTGTAAGCTCGGCCATCATGTTCGACAACATGATGAACAAATTCCAATGGGGCAACATGGACAAGCTGCCTATCTACATGGATGAAAATAATCGCCGCATGACCACCAACTTGCGTCTGCAATTCGGCCACCTCGCAGAACAACTCATCGAAGAAGGTGATCTTGAAAAAGCCCGTGAGGTTATTCAGCGTTCACTGGATGTTATGCCTGAATACAACGTTCCATATGAGCAGCCGCAAATCATGTGGCAACTGGTCGACTTGATGTACCAGGCAGAATTCGACGAGAAGGCACTGGAACTCAGCAAGCGAATGATTGACATCAACAATCAGGAAATCGATTTCTATCACAGTCTCGATGAAAAGCACCGTCAGTTGATTGAGAAAGACATCACAATGCGCGTTCAAATCAATGACCGACTAAGCACCATGGCTCTTTCCAATGCGCCTGAAAATGCCGACTTCAAAGCCATCGACGATGTTGTAAAATCACAACTGGAAGAATTCCAATTGCCTTCCTACAAAGAATACCTTGAACAGGAAAAAAAGATGGAAGAGATGAAAAGAAAACAAGACTCACTCATCAAAGCCAATAATGCAAACCGCACAACTTCTGTTTCACTGGAAGGCCCCGGTGGTATTGTAAAAAAATAACGGCCCTAGCAAAAAAACGCACGGGAATATGATATTCCCGTGCGTTTTTTTTCCTTGTCATTCATAACACTATCTTCGTCACCGCAAATATTTACGCTGCATGCTCGACGCCTTCATTGAAGTTTTTACCACGTTCGGTGGAATTTTCAGCCTCTTTACCTTGGTTGTTTTGGAAATTGTATTGGGCATCGACAACATCATTTTCATTGCTATCATTTGTGGCTACATACCCAATAAGAAAGACCAGCAGCGCGCGCGTTTCATAGGATTGATGCTAGCCCTCGCTGTCCGCGTTTTGCTGCTATCGACCATCAACCTCATTACAAAAATGGTCGACCCATTCTTCTTCATCGGGCACATACCCATTACCGGCCGAGGCCTTATCTTGTTTGGTGGTGGTGCATTTTTGATTGTGAAAACGGTAACAGAGATTTATCACAAGTTCAAAATTGCCGACAAAGAAGAAACCGCGAAGTCACGTCAACTCACCTGGACTCAAGCCATATTGCAGATTACACTCATCGACATCGTGTTCTCGTTTGACTCAATCATAACGGCAGTTGGTGTAACCTCCGACAACCCCAACGCGGCACTGGCGCTTGCTACCATGATCATGGCTGTCGTTGTAGCGATGATTGCTATGCTGATGTTCGCTCCTTATGTGAGCGACTTTATAGAGAAATATCCCACTATCAAAATGCTTGCGTTAGCCTTCTTAGTCGTTATCGGACTCATTCTGGTGTTGGAATCTTTGGAAGACGCGCACGTATTGCACTTGCCTGAAGGCGTCAACATTAAGACCTACGGTTACGCAGCGCTATTCTTCTCAGTCATTGTAGAATCGCTGAATATTCGACTGAAAAACGTGAAAGAAAAGCGCGGAGCATAATAAGAACTGCGCACATGATTGCATAAAAAAGCCACCCCTTGAGGTGGCTTTTTAATTGTTTTCAGTTTAAGGAATCAATCCACGTTGTCGTGGAGGAAAGGGTTCTCACGTAGCTCAACCTTGCGCTGGCCGGCTTCATCCACCGACTCATTCAAGGCGTAACGTGAAATATTGCTGTCAGAACTGTGCGGTGCACTGTCCAATGAAATCTTCTTGCGTGCATAAGCCGGCTCGTTCTCCAATTCGCTTAAGCCGTTTGGAGTCTTCAACTTGATGGTGAATTCGCGGATGCGCATTTCACGCTCTTTGTTGCGTGCTACCAATTCGTTGCGATTCGGACGATCACTCATCACAACTTCTTCTTTGATTTCTTCCTTATGTTTCAACGATGCAGCAGGTGCCTCTTCAATCGATTTAGCAGCGATATCGTTGAAGTTGCTGCCAAGCTCCATGAGCACAGGCTCGTCGAGCGTTAACTCTTCTTCGCGGATTTTCAAGGTTGAGATAGCAGGCACATCTTCAATATCCGTTGCATGCTCATCAATCTTATTGATAACCTCGAACTCGAATTCGACCGGGGCCTCGACAACTTTCAAAAACGGTTCGCTTGGAGCCTCCTCAACTTCTGTAGGTGCTACGTTCACCACGGGCACATCGGCAACAGGGGTTTCAACTTTAGCCACAACCTCTTTGGCGCCTTCGGCTTCCAGCCACATTTTCTTTGGCTCGTCTGCACGATCGCTCCAGCTGTCTGAGTTACCATTGCCAACGAAACCGGTGGCAATAACTGTAACGCACACTTCATCACCGAGCGAAACATCTTGTCCGTAGCCCCAGATAACCTCTGCCGACATTCCGGCTTGCTCCTGGATGTAATCGGTGATCTCACTGATTTCATCCATCAGCAATTCATCGTTTCCGTGCGTGATGTTAAGCAATACGAAATTTGCACCTGTGATGTCACGGTCGTTGAGCAACGGTGACTCAAGCGCAGACTCAACCGCCT